>DATNCR010000279.1:0-13696 GCA_035607135.1 Nitrospiraceae bacterium | reverse complement strand
CGAGAATCTGACCGTCATCGAAGAGGCGGCAGAACTGCCGATTCTGCGGCCGCTCATCGGCATGGACAAGCTGGAAATTACGGACCAGGCTCAGCAGATCGGCAGCTTTGCCATATCGATCGAGCCGGATCAAGACTGCTGCTCACTCTTCACGCCGCCCCACCCCAGCACAAAAACCCGACTCGACGACATCCTGAAGGTTGAACGGATGTTCGATGTCGGCGCACTGGTGAAACAGGGACTGGATAAAATTGAGCTGTCTCAATTCACATTTCCTCTGTAGCGTGACGTTCGCTCTAGCCCTCACTGTGGTCTAACCGATTGCTCATGCTGCGCCTGCGCGAGCCCCTTTTCCCTTATGATTCGAAAATGCGATTCCAAATCTCGCCGCATTGCCATCGCGATCATCCAATCCGGCATATTCGAATCAACCTCGACGAGTAATTCAAAGTCGGCTCTCGTATGGGCCCCACCGTCGGCAGGAGCAAGTTTCCAGAACCGGCGGTACTGTTTGAAGTCGCCCCCCTTCAACTCCGTCAGCAGCCCGCCGGTCGGCAGGGCCCTCGTCTCACTCAAGAGGCGCCGCTCACCTGAAAGCAGGGCATGGTCGATCCGAATATCCGTGAAGGCCTTGTCGTCTTCCACCCGTATCTCCGCCATCCGCATCCTCACGTCGAAAAGCTCAGGCCAATGTGCATAGTCGGTCAATATTCGTTGGATGATTGCCGGTTCCACCGGAAAGAGAATTGTGGCTGTCGCCCGAACGCCACCGGTGGGCTCTGTACGAACATCCAGCACAACTGGCTCGGCCGCATGGCCCCACCCGGGCCAGCCAAGCATGAGACATCCCATGACGATCAATGCACGACATATCATCATGGCGCGATTATATAGACCCATTGAGAACCAGGCGAGTAATAACAGGCGGCTGACACTCGATTGACGCATTCGAACACCTCTATGCTAGGATGCGGCATGATGACACGATGCTTTTTCCTGTTCCTTATACTCATCGGTGTCTCTGGTTTTTCGGAAGCGGTTCACGCACAGGCCTTGAACGATTCACACGCCACGACCGAGCAGTCTTGTAGCTTCGGCATGGCGAAGGGAGAGGCTGCACAGAGTTGTCACGTTCCTTTCCCCACAGGCTGCCTGGTGACTCATATCCCCGGAACCGACACGCCTTGGACGACCATCTCCAAGGGTGGAAAGACATTGTGCCGATTTGACGGCACAGCCACAGACTGGAAAACCAAGATTACCGGCTCCTGCAGCCGCTGCAAATCCGACCATTGTTCAGGCCAGTTTATTGTCCGCTTTGACTGTTCCCAACAATCGCCCTAGCCATGTCCCTGACTGACGCGATCAAACGTGAAGCCAGGGCCCTGGGTTTCGACGCCGTTGGTATCAGCCGAGTAGACGACATCGGCCAACCACCAGTTGTACTCCCCTCTTCACTACCCTCCTCCCCCACTGCCCCATTATCCCATCGCTTGTTCAGCCGTCTCGCGGAATGGCTCCGACTGGGTTACCACGGCACCATGGCCTGGATGATGCGCGACCCCTCCCGTCGGAGCAACCCGCAATTGGTATTGCCCGGATGCCGATCGATGGTATCGGTCGGCATGAACTATTACACGAACCATCGTGCGAACGAGCAACCTGGAATGGGACGCATAGCCCGTTACGCCTGGGGAAGGGATTACCATACGGTAATGATCCAGCAACTCGCGCAACTC
Source organism: Nitrospiraceae bacterium (assembly GCA_035607135.1). GTDB lineage: Bacteria > Nitrospirota > Nitrospiria > Nitrospirales > Nitrospiraceae > Palsa-1315. The sequence continues at coordinate 11,957 of DATNCR010000279.1, read as the reverse complement.
GAAGCGAAGATCGCAGCCCTGGCGCCAGGTGTCACCACGCGTGCCTACGTCGATACCGGCCCGATCATGGAAAAGGCCTGGGCACAGCAAGCCGGTCTCGGCTGGATTGGGAAACATTCCAATCTCGTATCGGCCGAATATGGCTCCTGGCTCCTGCTCGGAGAGATTTTGACGACCCTGGATCTCAAAGCGGATGAACCGGCCACAGATCTGTGTGGAAGCTGTACCCTCTGTATTCAGGCCTGCCCGACCGGCGCCATCGTGGAACCCTATGTCGTCGATGCCCGACTCTGTATCTCCTACCTGACGATAGAACTGCGTGGCGGCCGGGAAGTGATCCCCGACGAGCTCGCCTCTCAGATGGGCAATCGCATTTTCGGCTGCGACGATTGCCTGGACATCTGTCCCTTCAACCTACAGGCTGATACGACGAATGAACCAGCCTTTGCCCCCACTCCCTTGACCCTCGCCCCCAACCTCCAGGTTCTGGCTCAGGTCAGCGAGGAACAATTTGCGAGCGATTTCAAGGGGAGTCCCCTCAAACGAGCCAAACGGAGCGGCCTCCTTCGCAATGTGGGAATTGCACAAGAAAACCACCACCGTCAGTCAAGGGGCCTAACCTCATAGAAACCCCCCTTTTCTCTTGACGGGAAGAGGAGTAGGCTGTTTCCAGTAGTTGGTGGTTCGCGGGGAGGCTGGAACCATATGCATCCTCCGATCATACTGCTCATCTCGACCGATCCCCACGCCAGACCTTTGCTCGAACAAGCCCTGGACGCCCGCCGTGCCACGATCCTTCTGGCTCACACGACCGAAGAGGGTCTCCGCGTTCTGAAAGACCAGGCCCATCTCGCACTTGCCCTGTGTGACGAGAGCCACGGACGGATTATGAGCCAGGTGGTCCTGTCTCAGGCCAGAGGCATCGCTCAGCACCTCCCTGTGATCATCCTTGGGACAGACGGATCAGCAAAAGCTGCAGTGGAGGCGTTGCACCATGGCGCCAGCGACTATCTCGCACAACCGATCACGGTGAAGGACCTCCAGACTGCCATCCACAAGACCCATATCTTCGAACCACTAGAGCCCAAATTTCGGGGGGAGCATCCCGCGGCATTCGATCAGATCGTCAGCCGGTCCCCTCAGATACAACTACTGAAACATCTGGCAACCGAAGTCGCCCAAACCGACGCCACTGTCCTCATCACCGGCGAAAGTGGAACTGGCAAAGAACTCTTTGCCCATGGAATCCATGCGTCGAGCCCCAGGTCCAAGGGCCCCTTCGTCGCGCTCAATTGTGCCGGCATTCCCGAGCAGCTCCTCGAATCTGAACTATTCGGGTATCAGCGCGGTGCCTTTACCGATGCGAAGCAGGCCAAACCGGGCCGATTCCAACTCGCGGAAGGTGGCACACTCTTCCTCGACGAAATCGGTGAGATGAGTCCTTCCGCGCAGGTCAAGCTCCTGCGCGTCTTGGAGAATCACCAGGTCGATCCGCTGGGCGACACCCACAGCATCCACGTCAACATTCGCGTGATCGCCGCGACAAACGAGGATTTACCGGCACAGATCAAAGCCGGACGATTCCGCCTGGACCTCTATTATCGACTAAACGTCTACCAGCTGCGCATCCCGCCGCTCCGTGAGCGCCCCGAAGATATCGAACCAATTCTGACATCGTTTTTGGAAGTCGCACGCCGTGATCATGGCTGCCGCATCAAAGGGATCACTCCAGCCGCGCTGGCAATCTTGCAGGACCACGACTGGCCCGGCAATGTGCGGGAACTGCACAACGTGGTTGAAGGGCTCACAATCTCGTGTAAGCACGAGATGATCCAGCCGGATCATCTCCCTGTCTCTGTACGCGACATCTCGGTGGCGAGATCGAACGGAGAGATCGAGAAAACATCGCTGCTGGCCTTCGGCCTCTCTATTCAGGAGATGGAAACAAAACTATTAAAAGAAGCGCTGCAGCGCACAGGCGGTAACATTTCCGAAGCAAGCCGACTCCTCAAGATCACCCGAAATACATTCCGATATCGCATGGCGAAGTATCAGCTCTAGTGAGAAGGTTGCGACAAGCGAGGAACAGGAAAGCAAGGGAACAGCGCGCTCATGAAGGTCATGCCTGGCTCGATACCCGATCATCAATACGGTGTCCCTAAGGACTATCGTGGTCAGACCCAGAATCAAGAAATGACCCAGGAAGCGTTCGCTCCCACACCGGCTGACCTGTGAACGGAATATCGCAGCAAAGGCTTACGGGTCCTGATAGAGCCAGTGGTGTTTGGCAAGGAGGGGGCGTATGATTTGGCTTGTTTGATTTGACCGAGCCGCTTTCGCCGGCGAGGCGGTAGCCGGAATAGCTTCCTACGTTGCTGATCTTGACGGAACCTACCCGTTATTTGGGGGAGGGCATATGAAAACCGACCGTTACGACGAAGCCGATCAACGATCAGCCACGCCCGATAACCTCCCTCAAACCAATAGCAAATACCGCACACAGGCTGAAACATTGCTTGCCGGAGAAAACCGCCTTCTCGAAATGCTGGCCACCGGATGTACGCTCACGGAATTTCTTGATGCCTTGTGCCGACTCATCGAAGAGATCGCAAGCGGAACTCTCTGTGGGATTGTGTTGGTAGATTCTATCGGCAATCGGCTGCAGCATGGTGCAGCACCCAGCCTTCCCCTCAGCTATAACGAGTCGATCCATGGCAGACCCGTGAATCTCCTCTCGGGTCCCTGCGCCATGGCGGCATCTCTCAAAGAACAGGTGATTGCTGCCGATGTTGCGTCGGACACACGATGGGACACCTACGAATGGCGCGCGCTGGCCATGGCACACGGACTGCGGGCCTGTTGGTCCACGCCTATCTTGTCATCCGGTGACACAGTATTGGGCGCCTTCGCGATCTACTCGCGCGAACCTGGTAGCCCTAGTGCGTACCATCAACACCTCATCGGACAGATCACGCATCTTGCGACAGTAGCTATTGAGCATAAGTATAGGGAAGAGAAGCTCCGCCAAGATGAACGGGAGCTGCGACGCATCACCGATGCCATCGATCAACGCATTGCTGTCCACGGACCCGATGGGAAAATTCTCTATGCGAATCGATTTATGCTCGAGTATAGCGGTCTGAGTTTAGCAGACGTCATGGCGGATGACTTTCGCGCGCGATTCATTCATCCCGATGATCTCGAACGATCGCGGGACGAGCGCAAGCATGCGCTCGAACGCGCAACCCCGTTTGAATTGGAGCTACGGGCTCGCCATAAAGATGGGCAATACCGGTGGTTTCTGATCCGCTATAACCCCTTGCGAGACGAAGAGGGACGGATCATTCGCTGGTACTCCACAGGAACAGACATCGACGATCGCAAACGAGATGAAGAACGGATTCAAAAAGAAAACTTGGCGTTGCGCGAAGAGATCGATCACTCTTCGATGTTTGAAGAAATCGTCGGTTCTTCGGAAGTCATTCGCAAAGTATTGAAGCAAGTCACCAAGGTGGCGCCCTCGGATTCCACCGTGCTCATTCTGGGTGAGACCGGAACGGGCAAGGAACTCATCGCTCGGGCCATCCACAAGCGTTCGAAGCGGTCGTCCCAGCTGCTTATTCGCGTCAATTGCGCCGCGATCCCACCTTCGCTCATCGCCTCCGAGCTATTCGGACATGAGAAAGGCGCATTCACCGGTGCGCTGCAACGGCGTCTGGGACGATTTGAACTCGCCGATGGCGGAACGATCTTCCTTGACGAGATCGGGGACCTGCCGGCCGAGACTCAAATCGCCCTGCTGAGAGTACTCCAAGAGAGGGAAATTGAACGGGTCGGGGGCAGTCAACCGATTCCCATAGACGTACGCGTACTGGCCGCCACGAATCGCGACCTGAAGGCGGCCATGACGGCAGGGACATTTCGCCAGGATCTCTTCTATCGACTGAATGTCTTTCCAATCCAGATACCTCCCTTACGTGAACGGACGGACGATATTCCGTTACTCGTGACCTACATGGTTGAACGGTATGCCAAGAAGGCCGGGAAAAAGATTAAGAACATCCAGAAAGAGACCATGAAGCTGTTTCAGGTCTACGACTGGCCCGGCAATATTCGCGAGTTGCAGAATGTCATCGAGCGGGCTGTCGTGCTGTGCGATAGTGAGACATTTTCTGTCGACGAGACCTGGCTGAAACTGGAAGGGCACAGGCTGTCGGGGTCGGTGGTTCCCTTAGGCACCACACTGGCCGAGCATGAGAGGGAAATCATTGAAGCCGCATTGGCGGATTGTGCGGGCCAGGTCAGCGGCGCTACCGGGGCCGCGGCCAAACTGGGACTCCCGAGGCAGACGCTGGAATCAAAAATCACGGCCCTGGGAATTGACAAGCACCGATTCAAAACTCGACAAGCTGACTATGCACGGTAAAAATCACAAGTTGTTTGCACGTCAACCGTAAAACCTGTCGACCGTTATTCTGACTTCGCTCCACTTTATCGCTCTCCACATCATCGTCCATTCGGGAAATTAGAACTTCTGCGCTCCGCTTCCAATTTTGCCGAACATTCGGCAATTGCTGATAGTTCGGCAACATAATTCGCTCTGCCTGTAATCATATCAAATACTTATATATGGTCTCTTCATTGCATTAGGTATTGTCATCTTGATTATAGGAGTCGCGTATGACCATCCATATTGAAAGAGAAACTCACAGACTCAAGACGATGATTCGGGTGAGCGGTCGGCTGCAATCGGAGCATCTGGATGAATTAAGGACACAACTGGCAGGCACTCAGCCGCGGATTGCATTAGACCTCAACGGCGTGACGCTCGTGGATGTCGAGATCGTTCGATTCCTGAACGCGTGTGAGAAAGGAGGTATCGAGATCCTCCATTGCTGGCCATACATACAGGAGTGGATGAGCCGTGAAAAAGGCAGGGAAGAATAATGCGGTGCAGTGCTGGTATCCAAAACTGATCCACACCCAAAAAGGGGGAACTCCAATGACCACCACAGCTGCGCAAAACAACGATCACACCATGAAGCACATCATGTTCATCATTCTTGGCGCCTTGACTGTCATGTGCCTGGCACTTGGCACTGGCTACCTCCAGCCTTAGCCCTGGAGACACAGGTGCGAAGCGGGAGACACAGGGTCTCGTCAATGAAGGAGGCATGCGATGCGATGCGCACGGTGCAATGGATTGATGGTCCGCGAGAAGTTTGAAGACCTTGGAGGGCTCGAGTCGGGTGACCATGAGTCTGCCGGATGGCGTTGCATCAACTGTGGGGCGATTGTCGATAATGTGATTACTGCACATCGGCGGCTCGCGTCGCAGACAGCGACATCAAATCCGGCAGTGACCACCGTGTAAGGACAGGTCCTTCATGCGCACTGTATCTGTTGCATCTTGGTGGCGCCGTGACAGGCACGGCGTCTCCCGCTGAGGTAGACAGGCCCCTCCCTACACCCCGGAGAGGCCTGTCTTCTCGGTGAGGAACAGAAGCGGACGACCAGAATGAAGGGGCGGGGCTGTCTGGAGCGACGAGGAACGCAGCACGGAGCAGCGTCACTCTGGGTTGATCGAGCAGGAACTCATCGTAACGTTCACAACAGGAGGGTCCGGCCATGATAAGGCACGTGACAGGAGCAGGCGCAACGGTGCTCCTGCTGGTCGCAACACTGTACCACCCAGACGTAGCCGCAGCACATGGAGGCACGGAGATGGATCAGGACCCGTGCGTGCGCCAGGCGGGGGAGAGTCTGGTGCATTTCAGCGCCTATCAGCCGCAACACGAACTCAAAGATCAATACTGCACAGAGATCCCCCAGGAAGGCCACACGTTCTTAGTCGTGGATCTCGTGGACCCTATGTTACGCAATGAGCCGGTCGGGATGCGTGTCGTCAAGGGTGCCGGTAAGGATGAGACGGAGAGTCAGATTGTGGCGGACGTGCGTCCGAGCTACCACCCGGACGGAGTGCTCAGGGGAGAAGTCCAGCTGGATGAGGGCGTCTATACGGTCACCATCGCGTCCGAAAAGCAGAATCTTCTGAAGCGTCCGCAGTATCTCTTACGGGTACACATGATCGACTATCAGAAACTGATGCTTTCCATCGCAGGACCACTGATCGGTGTGCTGCTCTGTACCTGGCTCGTACTCAAACTCATACGATCGAAGTGGCTACAGAGATGGTGGGCGCCCCCCAGTTCGTAAAGGGCTTGTCATCTGGTCCCAAGGCATCACTAGACGCGTGAGGGCATTCGAATGACATCGCAAACCGACAGGACCTTGAGCAGAAAGAGCAAAATTCCTTGGTACGTCTACTGTGTCGGAGGGGTGATCTATGCTGTGCTTGCCAGTTGGCTGTTCACGGAATCAGATTCGCCCACTCTGGCATGGATTTGCGCCATGAGTGCGCCGTTGGGATTTTACTCTGCCTGGGGAGCTTGGAGACGAGAGAAACTACACAGACATGATGCCTAACCCTGCGGTGCAGAGAACAGGGCCACATGACTACCGCAGCGCGTGAGCGCAGCAGTCAAGGATGAGGAGGAGGGCTGATGGAATCAATGATGGAGTTTCTTGCCGGCCGTCGGGCAAACAACGATGAGACCCTCCTGCCGTTCTCCGCTCCGACCTATGAACAGGTTCGCCGATTCTTCGGCAATCTGATACGCGCCATATATCGACTCGAGGTGGTCGGCGCCGATCGCCTTCCCATCACCGGGCCCACAGTTGTCGCGCCGAATCACGACTCGGTGATCGATGGAATCGTCCTGGGGGCGGCGTTGTCGCGTGAATTGCGTTTCGTCGCGAAGGCGGAACTCTGGCGATCGCGACTGCTCGCCTGGGCACTCGATGGACTCGGCGCGATCCGGATTGAGCGTGGCCGCAGCGACCAACGTGCGCTCACGCAGGTACGGCACGCGCTCGATGAAGGACAGGCGGTCGCGATCTTCCCCCAGGGCGCCGTCCGCGGAGACCGCGTCTGGCACCGCGGTGCCGCACGCGTTGCACTCGTGACGGGCGCACCGCTTGTGCCGGTCCGCCTCATCGGCACAGCACAAGCCCTGTCGCGAGGCAAAATCTCGTTCCCCCGGTTGCGCGTTATTGTCGGAGAACCGATCGAAACCAAGCGTGCTCAGGAAAACCATCTCGCGGCAACAGAGTTGACTGAGCGGTTACGCATGGCCGTCGAATCGTTGGCCTAGTCGCCTTTCGTACCCTCGTATCGTCCGCCCGAGAAGCCTTCGAGAAAGTTGGATTGCGCGATCGCCGATTCAATCCACTACGCGTCAATTCAACTTCCGAGCTATTTGTTCACTGCCCTAAAGAAATCAAGAATTGCCTTGTTGTTTCCCGGCCACTCGGGATGCGTCCCTGTCCCTTCGCAATAGCGTGTTGTGACATTATTCTTACAAGACGCGTACGTGACACAGCCGTCTCCGTCTCTTACCGGACCGGCAGTATCGCAACCATTACAAGCAGCCCACCATTGTATCGTCTCTTTCCCATAACCCGAGAAATGGGTGTCATGGCTGCTGTGCATGACCATAACCGGAAGCGGGCCAGGGCAACTCTGCTCTTTCAAGTCATCACCCCTAATACCCACCGCACTGGGAGCAATCGCCGCGGGAATATGTTTGGTACCGGCGAGAAACGCAATACCCATCGCAACAGTTCCGCCATCGGAGTGACCGGTGAGAAAAATCCGTTTTTTGTCGATGCACCATTTCTTTTCAATCAGTCCCGGGATTTCAGCAAGCTCTTCAATAGCTTTGGAAGTCATTGTGCGGTGATCTGCATATGCCACAACAAAACCTGCCGCGGTTCCTGCTTGTGTGAGATACATATAGTCTTCCGACTCATATCGATTTCTTCCTCCTGGTGCGTACACCATGAGCAAAGGATGGGCGATGTGTGAATTGTAGTTCGCCGGCGTTTTCACCATGTATCGAATACCCGCCGATGTCTGTTCATCATTGCTGGAGCCTGCATTGCCAGGCTTTGTTCCTGGCTCGCAACGTCGCGCACTGTTGTCGACATCATACACAGCTTGACCAATCATCTTGCCGCGATTCACAGCTTCAGCATTACTTTGGCCCGCAAATTGATTCGTGCCTGCGCCAGTCACACCAACGATGAATAGGCCGATTGCGACGCCAAGAATCGTCATACGGTTGATTTGCTTCTGCCGGAAACGGAACAACTCCGGCTTGAAGACACCAACCACGAACAGGGCAATCGAAAAAAACATCATCGCCCTGAAGATGAAAATGATGGGCCCTTCGTTCATCGGTTGTCTCTCACACCGTTCACCCTATAGGAGGTTATACTGATCTGCGTTTCATTGTAAGAGCGCGGTTCCACTGTCTGAATCTCGAAACTGCACGCGACTTTCTCACTCGCCCGTCGGCTGGCAGATATTCTTCACCCACCCTGCCCTCCGATTATTTCGCAATCGATCCTTCATAACGTGCGAGTCCCTGATAAGGTGTCTCCGATGGTCTCCACGTATTGGCTTTAAGAGAGCTACCAGACTGCTCCTTCACTGTATGCAGGGAGGGAACACAATCTGATCGCGCCGATCACGCGGCCTCGGTGAGCAAGAAGGATGTTGGATCCTCCCTCCCCTGTAACCACCACAAACAGCACGTAACGAAGACGTGCGGTAGAGATGACGATCCTCGCTTCTTTCTGTCGGATGCTGTCTGTCCGTATCCACTCTCGCTCATCCTCGCGCACCGCATATGCGAGCTCTGAAGACTCTCCCTGCACAACCGATAGCACACACGTTCATTCACAGAATTACTCGAGTATGAGGGCTCCATGCTCCGCTGGTCGCCATCGACACAGAAGCGCGCCTGCCTCGCAGTGTTATTGCTGGTGGCCTCCCTGATTGAAGGACAGGTGTTCGGTGCCCCGCGGGAACAATTGATTCCCATTTTGGGCGTGACTACCGGCCAGAACCAGATCGGCACGGTCTCCTATGTACGGGTCTCGTTCGACGAACGACAGGACCAGACTCTGATGCTGCACTTCCGCACGACACCCGGCCGATTCTCACGTATGGCCCAGACATCGATTGAACAGGGGATCAGACGGAGCGCGCGATCTCTGGAAATCTCCATCGACTCCTGGACAGTCGAACTTTCCGTCCCCTATACAGGCACAGCGTGTCGGCGATGGTGAGCCTCAGCGTCGCAGCCATGGCACAAGGCAAGACAGTGTCGACCGGTCACGTACTGACAGGAACGGTGACTCCCAATGGTGAGATCGGCCCTGTCGGATCTGTTCCGCTAAAAGTGCAAGCGGCAAGGGCGGCTAAACTCCGCCGGGTAGTGGTCTCGAAGCACTCACCTACCGGCGAACATGCAGGGAACCTTCCGGTCTCGATTCAGGTGTCGACGGTGCAATCGGTACCCGAAGCCCTGGACGCCCTCACCGATTCACCGCCCATAAAATCAACCATCATCGAAGTCGAGCAACGGTAACGCCATCCCCGCCTTCTGCCCGATCTCCCGCACGGAACTCTGCCACGTAGGGTGAGTCTTTCAAATAGTCTCGTAACGACACTTTGAGTTTCCCTGTGCCATGGCCATGAATGATGCGCAGAAACGGCACGCCTGCCAAGGTTGCACGATCCAGCGCCGCAATCACGTCATCCAACGCCTCGTCCGCAGCCTTTCCTCGAACATCCACGGCCGTCTGTTCATCAAGCCCCAATCCACCGCCTGACGACAACCGTCGAGCATTCGACGATGGCGCTGGCTTCGACGCTCCCTGCCCTGGTGCAAGGCCAACAAGATTCGCCACTGTTGCGAGCACTTCTCCCTCGCCCACCTTCACCCTTACCCGTTTCTTGCCTTGTGGCGCTTCGAGGAGCATACCGGTCATGCCGAGCCCGCCGATCTCGACCTGATCCCCCACCCCTAACTGTGCAAGTGGAATCGACGCACCAGCCGGGGCCAATTCGGCTCTCGTCTCCGCCTCTAGCTCAAACAATCGCTGCCTCGCGGCTTTGGCTTTGATCAGCTTCTGCTCGCCCTTGACGGCATCGACCGTGGCTTGCACTTCAGCTCGCGCGCGACTGAACTGTTCGCTGAGTTTTCGTTTGAGGCCCTTCTGTCCTTCGCGTTCAGTCTCTTCCAGATGGGCTAGCTGAGCCTTCGCTCGTTGTTCGGCCTGTTCCGCTTCACGCCTGGCGTCGACAGCCCGCGCCAGATCATCGGCCAACCGCCGCTGCGTCGCTTGCAGGTCGTGCAGCATCGTTTCCATAGCCCGCTCGTCTTTATGGAGCTTCCGCCTCGCCTCATCGAGCAAAGCCCGGTCTATCCCTAGCCGACCGGCAATTTCAAGCGCAGACGACCCGCCTGGCACCCCCATGAAGAGCCGATAGGTCGGCGAGAGCGTCGCCACGTCAAATTCGACGCTGGCGTTGGCGAAGCCGGGCATCGTGTGGGCCAAGGCCTTGAGCGACCCATAGTGCGTGGTCGCGACGACCTTCATCCCCAACATCGACAGTCGACAGAGCAGCGCTTCGGCAAGGGCCGCACCTTCTGTCGGATCGGTCGAGGTCACTGGTTCATCAAGGAGGACCAACCACTGTCGCGGGGCCCCATGTTCGTCGTCTCGTCGCCGGCAATCTGTTTCATTCAGCAACTGAATCATCTGGGTCATGTGTGCCGAAAAACTGGAGAGGTCGCGAGCCAGGTCTTGGGCATCGCCGATATCGGCACAGAGGTTGGAAAAGAACGCCATCTCGGATCCCGCATCACAGGGCAGGTGCAATCCGGCCCGGACCATTAAGGCAAAGAGCCCGACAATCTTGAGCGTCACGGTCTTTCCCCCCGCATTGGGGCCGGAGATGACGAGTACCTGGATCGATTCACCCAAAAGAATATCGTTCGCCACCACCTGTTCTTTCGACAATACGAGCAAGGGGTGCCTGGCGCGCAATAGCCGTACGCGCCCTTCTGCATTGAGCCCGACAGGATGCGCTTTTAGTTGGCGACCGAATGATGCACGCGCCGAAATACCGTCGAGCACAGCCAACGCCTCAAGCCCTGCCAGCACGACTTCGGATTGCGCGGCGACGAGGGCGGACAATTCACGAAGAATGCGCCGCACTTCCCGTTCAATTTCAAGATCCGCCACTTTGATCGAATTGTTCAGTTCGACCAGTTCGCGCGGTTCGAGAAATACCGTAGCCCCGCTGGCCGAGATGTCATGGACGATCCCCGGCACCCGTCCCCGCATGTCGGCTTTTACCGGAATGACATACCGGCCTTCTCGTTGGGCAAAATACAGTTCCTGCAGGATGTCCTGATAGCGACGCGAGTGCAGGATCTGATCGAGGTCATTCCGCATCTGCTGTTTGAGCGACTGGGCCTGCTGGGTCGAGCGCCGCAACTCCGGCGTCGCAGACTCCTTGATCGAGCCGTCGGGGTGGATCACCGCATCCAACGCTGCTTTGACTGAGTGTAATTCCCTGACCCCTGGCAGGTGATTCGCAACGGAGGCCAGTGCGGGAGCATCGTGTTGATGCCGCCCCACAAAGCGACCGCTCTCCTCTACCAAGCCCAGCACTACCGCGCAATCCCGGAGTTCGTGGGCTTCCAACGCTGCCCCTTTCCTCGCCCGGGCAAGCGGGTCACGAATATCCGGGAATGCCAAGGTCGGCAGGTCCTCGCCGGAGGCTTGCAGCTGTCCCATCTCCGTCGTTTCCTGCTGACGCCGTCGTGCATCTTGGAGACTGGTCGTCAATTCAAGAGCACGACAGCCTGCCGCCCCCATCGTTGAACGAGCATGCCCTGCAAGAGCCTCAAGCAGTCTGGGCCACTCCAACACCATCGTGGTCTGCTCGAAGAGATTCACCGCTACCTCAAAAATGGTCTGACGCCGGAATCGACGAACTCTAACGAACCCAGCGACAGAGACGCAAGGCACAGGTC
>DATNCR010000260.1:0-3931 GCA_035607135.1 Nitrospiraceae bacterium | reverse complement strand
ACCTTAACAATCAACCCACAGGATGGCCACACCGCATTGCAGATTACCCTAGCAGGGAACAGATGGATCAAGCAGGAATTGATTGGCGTGGAATTTTTAAGCCTGTCCAAGAAGGATAAGGCGAAACTCCAGCAACTCTGTGGCGGAAGTCGCACTCCTCTCGTGTGACTGAACCCCGATCGTGGTTCCCTCGCCATGGCATGACAAGCTTGCTCGCATGCGGTCTCTTCACGGCTCTCTTCATTGTCTGGTTTGCCGGGTCCGCCATGGCCGGCCGGTCACGGGTCACGTGATCCGTGTGGTCGACGGCGACACGATCGAACTGCTCCACAACCAACGTCTTGAATGTATGCTCCTCAGAGGAAACGATTGCCCAGAGAAGGGGACTGATAATCTCAGGGCCGACTGCCCGCGTCCAGAGGTATGACCCGGCTCCATGTCCATGCGACATCCGTTCATGGGACTGCCTGAATCGACAGCGCGTGATCTTGCTCATTCACCGTCGCCACAATACGATCACCCTTCTTGATTTGTCCCATCATCTGGGTCGTGTTATCAGTTTCTAGACCTATTTCCTTGCCGTCCTTCTGCTTGACGACATAGGTGCCATATTCCACGCGCACCACGTCGCCCTGGATGATGTGGACCCGCTTCTGCACCGTCGTTTCCTTTTGATCAGCTTGCCCACCTTTCCCTTCAGATGGGCCCGCTTTCATGTGTTCTACCTGTACCGCGGTGGACAGCCCCAGGCACAGCAGGAACCCACACGATAGGACACCGGCGGGTTCAAGAATTGCGACCATAAAACTCTCCTCAGTTGAAGCTGAACACCTTACTCGATGATGGTATGCCCTTCAGGAGAGTCAGCGGCATCGGTTAAATTCCTAGTATTGGGTCTGGATTTAACCCTAGCCAGCCCACTCGTTGGGCTCTGCTCGAAGCCGAGCCCATCAATCACGAGCTGGTCAAAGACAGCTGGTGCTTGTTGGTATCGAAAATATGCACCGAGAGACACGGTGCTAGAGGGCTTAGAGAGGGACACCCGAGAGGCTAAGAAAGGGCTGTGGGCTGATCAACAGCCCGTGCCGCCCTGGGAGTGGCGCAATTCAAAAACTCTCGCTCATGGCTTTAACAGCGGCGCGGCATTCTGCTTTGAGCTGCCTTGCCCAGGGTTCTGGCTGCTGAGTTGTTTTTTAATGGATTCCAGTTCCTGCTTGAGGGTTTCGACTTCCTGAGGTAAGGCCTCTCTGGAGCGAGCCTTGGCTTCGGCCGCACGAGTTACTTGGTCCAGTAGCTGATAATCGACGGCCACAAATCTGTCGGTCGACTTTTCCAGCGTCGGCGGATTCGGGGGATCGGCTTGGAGAGCGGCTTTCGGAGTGAACCGCAGCGCACGGTACCTGAGGCCTGAATAATCAAATGGTTCCTGTTGTCGGTAGCTGATATCGGCCTTGTTCAGGTTCGTCCGCATCGGGTTGTAGCGATATTGAGAGAGGATCACATACAGCTGCCGGTCACGGGCGTAGAGAGAACCGGCGGTAATTTCCGTGGTCGGTGATTGAAATCTATTAGAACCTTCGAGCGTAGTCACCACACGATACTCGATATGCTGATTGGATGTTGCCGTACGTAAGCCGTCCGCAAGCAGTGGAGCAAGAAAGTGGATCTGATCTTCCGAAAAGAGAGGGTAGGCCGATAGCTGTCCAGCAAAGCCCGCGACATAACGATGGGGTCCCATACGTTCGTCATGAATCGTTAAGCCTGTCAAGAGCTGGGCCAGAAGGGCTGGCTCCAGCTTGACCGGATGACTGGCCTGAATCAATGGGTCGGAAATCGTCTGCAGTGACACGGAGCCACGAGCGTCCTCAAAGAGGATTGTTCCTGACGGAGGGGTCGTGCTGCAGGCGGTGGCGGCTACACATAGCGGCAGAGCCAACAGAAGCACACGACAGTAAGACAGTTTCCCTTTCTGAGACATTGATGAAAGAGTCATCGGTAGGAGTGAGTGTAACACAGACGATCGGTCCATCCCAGAAGGGTGGGCGGAAGGGACGGGCGAGAATGGTAGGATGGCATGGGTTCGAAGGCTGAAGGATGAAGTTCCGAAACTGACCAGCCAGGGTAGTCCGGACTAGGGAATGAAACCATGCAGATCGTCGTGGCCGGTGGAACGGGGTTCATCGGTCGACCCTTATGTGCCTTGCTCTGCCAAGAGGGACATCGGGTCACTCTCCTGACGAGAAGGAGGGAAGAGGCGCAACGTTCGTGTGGCTCAACCGTCACGGCCGTCGAGTGGAATGGCCGAGAGGCAGGAGCCTGGGAGCATTGCCTCGAAAGTGCCGATGCCGTCATCAATCTCGCCGGCGCACCGATTGCCGAGGGCCGCTGGACTGACGCCCGCAAGCAATGGCTTACCGAAAGCCGGGTCTTCGCCACGCGCCTTCTGGTAGAAGCCATGTCGCGCTGCAGGTCGAAACCCCGTACACTGGTCAACGCCTCCGGTATCGGCTACTACGGAACCAGCGATGATCGTGTGTTTGATGAGGGCGCAGCACGCGGCAACGGCTTTCTCCCCGACCTTTGCCTCGCGTGGGAAGCGGAGGCGCTTCGGGCTGCGGAGTTCGGGGTGCGAGTCGTCATGTTGCGGACCGGGATGGTGCTCGAACAAGACGGCGGGGCCCTGTCGAAGATGATGGTGCCGTTCCAGCTCTTTGCGGGCGGCCCGATCATGCCGGGGACTCAGTGGATGTCGTGGATCCATCGACGTGATCACATTGGCCTGATCCGGTGGATACTCATGACGCCGGACGTCTCCGGCCCCATTAATGCGGTGGCACCGGAGGCTGTGACAATGAACCGATTCTGCAAAGTGCTCGGTCGAATCCTCCACCGGCCGTCCTGGCTCCCCGTGCCGGGCTTCGTGTTGCAGATAGCACTGGGCGAATTGGGTACACTCATGACCACAGGCCAACGGGTAACTCCGGCGAAGGCGCTCTCCGGGGGATACCTCTTTCACTATCCGATGCTGGAACCGGCCTTGCGGGCGATCCTGTCGAAGAGATAAAAAGAATGTGTGCCAGGGCTCTTCTGAGTATCGGCGTACGTCCCAGGCGCCATTCTAGCGGGGAAGGTTTTCCTCTTGTTTATGGCCTGCATAGAGACTCTCACTCACAAGGAGGAAATCATATGAACACAAAAGTCTTACCAGTAAACCCGCGAGCATGATTGACTTTCGGCAAACAACAGAGGGCAAGGTGACGACCGCGCCGCTCCGTCTTGGCATCAGCCGCTGTCTCCTTGGCGACGAAGTTCGCTTCGACGGGGGGCACAAGCAGGACAAGTTTCTGACGGAGGTACTGAGCCAATATGTGGAGTGGATCCCGGTCTGTCCAGAGGTGGAAGCTGGCCTCGGCACACCACGGGAGGCGATGAAGCTGGTCGGTGATGTTCAGAAACCCCGACTCATGACGATCAAGAGCGGAACAGATCACACGCACGCACTGGAAACGATAACCATGAATCGTATCGAGCAGCTCAAAGATATGGATTTATCCGGGTACGTATTTAAGGAGGGTTCGCCGAGTTGCGGAATCGAACGAGTTCGTATCTACCATGAACATGGAATGGTCAGTCGAAAGGGAGTCGGACTCTTTGCGCGGGATTTTATGGAGCGGTTTCCGCTGATTCCGGTCGAGGAGGAAGGAAGGCTCTGTGATCCTGCGCTCCGGGAGAACTTTATTGAGCGAATTTTCTGTTACCGCCGGTGGCAGAATCTCGTCCGAAGCGGGGGTACGAGGCAGGCCCTGGTGCAGTTCCACACGATCCACAAATACTTGCTGTTGGCCCATCACCCGCAGCAATATGAATTGCTCGGACGGCTGGTCGGTCAGGCCCATCAGCACCGGCCCAAGGAACTCGCCCGCCGGTATGG
>DATNCR010000259.1:0-16105 GCA_035607135.1 Nitrospiraceae bacterium | reverse complement strand
ATCAACTGAGAACCGTCCTCTCTCACATGGCTGAGGTGTTACGGTGTTTAAGCCTCGCAACATACGCATTTATGCCCACAAGTGCGCAGACCATAGGCCACCAACTCGGTCTCTCAATAGATTTCAACTTTCCGATTCTTGGACAACGCATAGAATGGGGAGGCCTTGCCCCAGGCACGACCATCCGTAAGGGCACGTCGTTGTTCCCCCGAATCGAGTCGACACCACAAGGAGTAAAGCCCGTGAGTGAATCACCTATACCACCACAGCCGCTTCCTGCCGCAGCGACAACGACCACAATTCCAACTCCGGCAACACCAGCGACTGCCTCAGCTCAGATCACCATCGACGAGTTCATGAAGATTCAGCTGAAGACTGCAAAGGTCATCACAGCCGAACGTGTCCCGAAGTCAGAGAAGTTGCTCAAGCTGCAAGTCAGTCTCGGAGAGGGGACGGAGCCACGACAGATCGTCGCCGGCATCGGCAAGAAATATGAGCCCGAAGCCTTGATCGGCAAGACGATTGTCATCGTCGCGAATCTGAAACCGGCGAAGCTCATGGGCATCGAATCGCAAGGTATGGTCCTGGCTGCAGGTGATAGTGAGGTTCGTGGCCTTGTGACTATCCTTGAAGAAGTCGATCCCGGCACCAAAGTGAAATGAATCACGCGAGTATCAGACTCCGCCTTCTTTCTCTCCTCTTGATCCTCCTGATTCCCCTGCCCTGCCTCGCCATCCCGGCTGAAACAGTTTCACCACCAACCCCACATCTGAACGAGCCAAAGCCCACGACCATTCTCGTTCGAGTCGTGGCGCATGGATCGATGGTGCTGGGGAAGGACATGGGCGGGGCTCGCGTCACTATTACGGACGCCGCCAGCGGGAAGATCCTCGCCACCGGCCTGCAACAGGGTGACGCGGGGGATCAGAATCAGATCATGCGGACACCCCGCATGATGGGAGAGCCGATCTATAGTTCCCGTCCCTCCGCCGCCTTCACGACCACCTTATCGTTGACCCATCCGATTCTCGTGGAAATTGCGGCAGAAGGACCACTTGCTTACGCTGCATCGTCCCAGCGCGCCTCGACATCTGTGTGGCTCGTTCCCGGACAGGACATGACCAGCGACGGCCTCGTCCTTCATCTCTTTGGCTACATCGTCCAGATCGAACATCCGAAATCAGGCGAGCCGCTGATCGCAAAAGATGATGTGGTTCTCCGTGCTTCAGTTCGAACATTGTCCGGAGCGCTGGTTCGCCCGCATGGGGATTGGGATTCTCGAAAGGTCCAGATCTATGGCGAAGTTCTGATCGGCAACCGCATACTTGAGCGGTTGCAGCTGTTCTACAATAACGACCACGCCACTTTCGAAGCACCGTTTTTCGTTCCCCTCTCGAAGGACGCGCCGGACGGAATCACCCTCCGCGTCGTGGCGGCCGACCCGGCCAGTGGGAACGTTGGTGTGGGGAAGGCGAAATATACCGTGCTCAACGAACAGCTCAAGCCACCAACACGATGATGCGACATCTACTGTCCCTTGCTATGACCTGCTGCTTGCTGTCAGTAACAGTCTTTGCCGCAGAGGAACATCAGCATCCTCGCCAACCGAACGACATCAAGCAATATCTGGAGCAGCTCGATAGCGAGGACCGAGACCAGTACCAAAAACCCAGGCAGGTCATCGAAGCCCTCAATCTGAAGCCGGGCCTTGCCGTCGCCGACCTCGGCTCAGGGTCCGGCTACTTCACTCGGCGATTCATTGAAGCGGTGACAGAGACAGGCAAAGTCTATGCGGTCGATGTGGAACCGGAGATGTTGAAGTATGCCGAAGAGAGCGTCGTCCACATGCATCGATCCTATACGGCTGAATTTATCCTGGCGCGGCCAGACAACCCAAAACTTCCCTATGGATCAATCGATATCCTCTTCCTGTGCAACACCTATCATCACCTTGAAGAACGTACGAAATACTTCTCCGATACCAAGTCGTCGCTGAAACCCGGTGGCCGCCTCGCCATCATAGACTTCTACAACGACGAGCGCTCGGGTGAGCTCGGTTTTCCGAAGCAGCATCTGGTCCCTCGGGAAACGGTGATTGCAGAACTGACCAAGGCTGGATATATCCTCATTCGTGAACATCAATTCTTGCCGAAGCAGTACTTTCTCGAATTCGCTCCCTCACGATAACATTGAGTCACTGCTCCTGCGCCAACTTGCCTGGGACCCTTGCCGGGATGCGAAAGCCGTGCGACACTATAATCAATGGGTACCTTCGCCTCGTACGAACATCTCCGCTCCCGGCTGTACCTCGCCCTGGCCCTGAACGCGGTGGTCATCGTCGCCGAGTTCATCGGCGGATGGATCCTCGATAGCATGGGACTCATGAGCGATGCGGGCCATAACTTCGTCGACCAAGGCGCACTCTTTCTTGCCCTCTACGCCCATCTCCTTACCGCTAGGCCTGCCACAGAAGCCAGAACATTCGGGTATCATCGAGCCGGCATCATTGCCGCGTTCTTGAATTCGTTTATCCTCTTGCTCACGGCCCTCGGGATCGCAGTCGTGGCATTCAAGCGGCTGCTGCAGCCCATTCCGGTGGACGGTGGCTGGGTCATGGCGATCGCCGCGCTGAGTTTCGTGGCTAATCTGGGTATCGCACTTCTGTTGCAGCGCGGAGCCAAGGATGATCTCAATATCCGCAGCGCCTTTTGGCACATGCTGGGAGATGCCTGGGTCTCCCTGGGTGTCGTGATCAGCGGCGGGGCCATACTATTCACCGGATGGGCCGTTCTCGATCCGTTGGTCAGCTTGCTGGTGGTCGCGGCCATTACAAAAGGGGCCTGGCCATTATTTAAGGAATCTCTGGACGTCTTGTTGGAATCGACTCCGCCGAAAATTAGCGCCTCACACGTGGCTGCAACCATCGAGGCGATCCCCGGTGTGAAAAACGTCCACGACCTCCATATCTGGGCGGTCGAACCTCGCTTGATCATGATGACCTGCCATATACTCGTCGATGGGGACGATTCGGTACTGACCAATGACCTTCTTCATACCATCCGCGCCAGGGTCAGCACAGATTTCGGCATCAAACATATGACGATTCAGATGGGAACAGACTGTTGCCACCCTGACGACATCCACTGCGATCTAGCCACCTTGGCGAAGCAACACCAGGATGAAGGGCTCTTGCATGTGCACCACTGAGCGATCCTGCATCGGGCAGACGGACCCCCTTACTATTTCCGCCCCACACCCATTGAGACCATGACCACGACACCGGTTCCCTTTTATGTCCTCTGCGGCTCCCTTGGCGCGGGAAAAACTACGCTCTTGATGCGGCTGCTTGAATATTGGAAAAGCCAGGGGAAGCGGGCAGGCGTCTTGATGAACGAAGCCGGAGAAGTGAGCATCGACGGCCCCCGCGCAGGCACCATTGCCGAACAAGTGATGAACCTTGCCGGCGGCTGCGTCTGCTGCGATACGAAGGAAGACTTGTCCTGGGGGATCGCTCAACTGGTACGGGACTATGAGTCGGAGGTGATCATCCTGGAATGTTCCGGCATGGCCGACCCGGCCGAGGTCATCGATGCCGTCACCGACCTTTACACGGCACGGCTCACACATTTGGAAAAGGTCATCGCCCTCCTGCATCCGATCCCGACGGACCGGGAGAGTATGGGAGGATTCGTGACCAGGCAAGCGATTCGCTGCGCAGACGAACTCATTCTCAATAAACGAGACCTCTATGTTCCGGGGCATTGGGAGGGATTCAAGACCTCTATTATCGACCAGAATCCCTACGCACGGATCTGGGAAACTAGCCATGCCAGGGTCGATCCCTCATCACTACTCGAACCGATAACCCGTAAATCTCCGGCGCCAACAGTGAATGTGGAATTCGGACTGCCGCGCTCATCCACGACGAAGGTACGGGCATCGTATCATCCAATCGCCACAACCGTCAGACTGCCAGGCCCGTTGAACTTTGAACGATTCCTGCGCTGGATGAAGACCCTTCCCCCTGAGCTTGAACGGGCGAAAGGATTCTTCCGCTTCGCCAAGGGACCGGAACTCCAAGATTTTCAATATGCCCCTCCGGGCAACGCCACCATTACGCCTATCACGTTGCTCGACGAACCGAGCCACGCAATCGTGTTGATCGGGCGAGGCTACGACCAGGAGCGCTGCCAAGCGGAGCTATTGGGCTGTATTGAGAATCAAGAAAGCATGAGGGGCTAAACCGCGGGATTTTCCCGTGAGGTACGCTCGCGGGCATAGCGCAGAACCAGCCACGCGACACCGGCTCCAAACAATCCGCCGATCACCCACCCTCCCAACACGTCAGTGACATAGTGGGCCCCGATATATACACGCGACAGACCGATCAGTCCAACCAGCGGCCAACTCACCCAGCCTGAACGAGGATAGAGGACCTGCAAGAATGCCGCGGCGACCGCCGTATTGATCGCGTGGTTTGAGGGGAAGCTAAACACTTTTCCACAGGCGTCCTCCACATGCTGAATATCCATCAGCGACGCACAGGGGCGGGGCCGTTCGATCAAATCTTTTAGGCGCGCACCAAGGAAATCGGCGATTCCAATCGTCGCGGCCATGGCTGGAGCTCCCAGAAGGGCTTCCCGCCTGGACCACCATAACCACACGGCGGCGAGCAGGATGCAGGGAATCCATAAGAGACTTGATCGGGAGAGATTGAGCGCCAATCCGTCCAGCCAGGCCGACTGCCCGGCAAATCCATTGATGGCGCGAAAGAGCGATTCGTCCCAACTCATGTGCGTGACGATAAAGTGTCACTCGGCATTCGTCAACCGTCATTCGCCAAACTGATGGGATGGTCTATCTGGTTGGCCCAAGCAGTCGCAATAGGCTATGCGACATCGGCGCATGTCATCAGTGCGTGCGAAAGTGGATCCGCACGGTAAGTTCCCCATCAATCGGCTCGTCATCTTTCAACTGGGGATCGAATGTCCATTGCTTCAACGCAGCCATGCCGGCGATGGTGAGTTCCCTATGCTTGGCCGGTTCCAATACCACGACGGTCACTGTCGCACCCTTGGAAACCAACATGCGCACCTTCATCCAATCATCGAGTTCTTTACCGTCCAGGGCAGGGGGAATAGCCGGCCAAGGTGTGGCTTTGGGAACCGGTCCACGCTGTTGATCCCTGTTGAGCGGCAGGCCATGCACGTGGACTTCAGGCAACTCCAAGACGTCTTCGCTATGATCCATCTCATGCGTCGCCTCATCGCCGGCCACCGCGAATGCTATGGCTGGCCAAACCACTACCATCGCAAAAAATATCGCAAGCATTAATCTCATGACTTTCGCATCCTATCTCTATCGACTACCGGATGCTCAAACGGGCCAGTCAACAAGGCCGCAGGCGACGCACGAACCGGAGGCATACCCTCTGGGGTACGTTGAGGATTCGTGCGAGACGAGAACGCAGTTGATGGCCCGTTTCAGCATCTGGCTAAAAGAACCATTGCGCACGGAAAAAGAATGAACGTGGCATCCCCGCATGGGCCACCCCGAGCCCAATACCGCCCCCGCTCGTATTGTAGAAGTACTGCTGGTCGAGCACGTTGATGACATCGAATCCCACCAGCAGCTTTTGCTGATCCCACGGCAGCGGGAGAACGTGAGTAATTGAGGCATTGTAGGTGGTCCAGGATTGGAAATGCGAGGAGTTGGTAAATGCATCCTCGCTCACCGCCGTCCGCAGACCTGACCCATAGAGCATCTGGCCCGACACAGTCGTCCGCTCTCTGAACCGATAGGCCGCCACCGCCGAACTGGTCATCGTCTGCGAGTGATCGCAGAACACGCCGCCCGCCGTGTTGATGTCCGTGATCTCTTTCGTATCCAGCAGATAATTCCCCGACTGCAACCCGTTGGCTTTGCACCGGCCCCACGCCACATTGCCACGTGCACTGAAGTTGTCAGTAATTTGCATTTTGAGGGCACCGTCAATGCCCAGTTGGTAGCCCCACTGAAAGGCAAAGAAGTTTAGCATTGGGGTCGTGCCAAACTGCCCGGCATCGGACTGGAAGTGACTTCGTTTGTAATAGGCGGTCAACTCCACCGTGGCCCAGTTGGTCAACGCGTGGTAACTCCCCACTTCGAAATAATTGGCGCGCTCCGCTCTGGGTCTGAATCCGGTCGGGTCATCGGGTTGGGCGGTCGTGCCCTGGAGGTTCACCTTGGTAAACGCGATCTGCTCGACATTCGGTGGCGTAAACAGCCGACTATAATTGATATGAAAGACGTTCGATTGATTCAACTTGTACGTGGCGCCGAGGCGTGGACTGACCTGTCCCTCATTGTAGAAGCTTTGAATCTGGTCATATCGCACACCCAGGTTAAAGGTCCAGTGGTCGGTCGGGCTCCATTGATCTTGGACCCAGAACTCCTGGCGCGTCTGTACATTGGTATTGGCCGCAGTTTGGGTCAGCATCGGTCCGACTGGAAGGCCTGTCACTGGATCCACGGCAAAGTCAAACAACTGGAATTGATTTTGCGCGTGTGTGTACTGGACCTGAAATCCCGTCTTCACGAGATGTTGTGTGTGAGGAGTCCAGGTGTAGTCGAACCGCGTCCCGAGTGAGTAGGCCTTGCGTTTCTGATTGGCCGTCTGCTGATCGGGCGTGTAGGCGAGTGTGTTGAACGGGTCGGTCGTGAAGCTCGCAGACGAGTTCCGCAGAAAACCGGCGAGCTGGAAAGACTGTTCGGCGTCCACGTCATGCCGCCAGACCAGATGGGTGTATTGAGAATTTTCATTCTGGTTCTGGTTCACCGCCTGGGAGGCTGCGGGTGAAAAGGTCGGGTCCTGCGCCTGAAGGAGGGGCAGCACATCTGGATTCACGGCCAAGCCGGGGAGCGTCGGAATCTGATACTTCGCCACGGCATTCAAGAACACCCAGCTCAGACTATTGCGATTGTTGTGCTGATAGTCCCCTCGCAGATAGGTTTGATTGCGCTCGCTCTGATCGTGAAAGACCGAATGCCCGGCCGTCGGCGGCTCGATGCCCCGATTGGTTGAGGTATAGCTGTTGAGCGCATAGAAGCGGACCTTCTCACCAATCGTGCCCCCGTACTCGAACGACGGATTCACCGTCTGGTTCGAGCCACCAAACATTTGGGCCGAGCCGAACGAAGGACGCGTTCCGCTCTTGCTGGTGATATCGACCACAAGCGCCGTCTTGTTGCCGTACTGAGCCTCCATGCCGCCAAGGATAATATCCGCACGTTCCCACATGCGGGGCGAAATTACGTCCGTGAAGGTCGAACTCACCCCTTCCGGAATCGGCACCCCATCAATCCGGAACTGCTGATTGGAGTGATCCTGACGGATATGGGTTTGCCCCAAGGCCCCATACACCACACTAGGAACCGTCTGTAGGACCTGCGCGACAGTGTTATTGTTGCCGAGAGGGAGCACTTCGATATCCTTCCGGCTCACGGAATACGTTTCGCTCGAGGCCTTGTATTGGATCGCGGGCAGCGGCGATCTAATTTCGAGCGCGATGTCTTGCGTCAGGGCTAACGTCAGGGTGACCGATACCGGCTTGTCCGTCCCTACCGTTACCACCACATATTCACTGCGGTAGGTCTCATGGATGGCGCTCACCGAATAGGTCCCCTCCTGTGGCACGCTGACGGAAAATTCGCCAGCCTGGTTCGTCACGCCTTGAGCGACCACGGTACCTTCCTGATCGCGCACCTCCACGATGGCTTGATCCACCCGGCGGAGATCCTGATTCTGGACCGATCCGGTGATGATATTGGGCTCGGCCGCAACAGCATGACCCTGATAAAGAACACTCAGACAGAGGACACAGAGACATACCGAACGAACATTACGATGGCTCCACATGATGGGTCGCATGAAATCCTCCCACAATCACGTATTAAAAGACGCCACAGCCGGCAAGCAGTCCGACGACGACCGTGCCAGGATGGTGTGAATCGAAATGACGTGACTAGCTGTAGGGAGGAGCGCGGGAAGGACCAAGCGTTAAGAGTTCGACAGAGAGCAGAACGGAGCCAGCTGGCAGTTCCAGCAGGGCAACGAGCTCTTGTGCTGTAAAGAGGGGAACGCCGTCATCGAGAGAGCCGGCCGTGTGATGCTGCACCCACTGGCAGAGGTCGGTATCGGAATGTTCGTGCCCATCATGGTCAGCCGCCGCCAACTCGTGATGGACATCCTGTGCGACGGCGAAGGGGGCAATGGCGAGCAAAAGAAGGACCAAGCCGATCGCCACTGTGCCGCGAAGAACGGAGGGCAGACGCATTTTGGAAGCGCGTAGCATCATTGAGGGCGAGCTAAGTAACATAGGCTTCACGGCTTGTCAAACAGCGGAGTTATGACATTCTTCCCAGCATCTCCCGACCTCCGACTGTTCCTAATGTGGATATTTCCTTTAATATACGCTATATCTTATGCGGTTGAGTCCGTTTCGTACCCATTTAGGGTACGCCAACGTGGGCGATTTGAGGATGAACAGGCAAGACCATGCAGAGACCTCTCGACAATCAGCACATCATTGATATCAAGCCGCTGCCCTCGCCGCGAACGATCAAGTCAAAACTGCCGATTACCGACCAAGCAGCCGCACTGGTCGTGGAAACCAGGGATGCCGTCCGCCTCATTCTGCACGGCCAAGACCGTGAGCGCCTACTCGTGATCGTCGGTCCCTGTTCGATCCATGACCCCGAGGCCGCCTACGAGTATGCCGACCGATTGAAACCTGTGGCCGATGCCTTGCGCGACCGGCTACTGATCGTCATGCGCACCTACTTTGAAAAACCCCGCACCACGATCGGCTGGAAAGGCCTCATCAACGATCCGCATTTAGACGGCACCTGCGACATCGCCACCGGAATGGAACTCGCGAGAACGATTCTCCTCAACATCAACAAACGCGGGGTCCCCTGTGCGGCTGAAGCCTTAGATCCGGTATCACCCCAATATATCGCCGATCTCTGGAGTTGGGTCGCCATCGGCGCCCGCACGACCGAAAGCCAGCCGCACCGGGAAATGGCCAGCGGGCTGTCCATGCCGGTCGGCTTCAAGAACGGCACGGAAGGCAATCTTCAGGTGGCGTGGAATGCGATGGTCGCCGCGAAGCAGCCTCACCATTTTTTGGGCGTCAACGCCGATGGGCTCACCTCTATCATCAAGACGACCGGCAACCCCGACCGGCATATCGTCTTGCGGGGCGGTGGCGGCAAAACCAATTATGAGGCCGAAGACGTGGCGCGCGCAGAGGCCGTTGTCGCGAGCGAGGGTATCGTTCGTCCTATCATGATCGATTGTTCGCATGACAACTCGAGTAAAGACCATCGGCGCCAGGGTTTGGTCGCGCGCGAAGTCCTCCGCCAATTCCGCGAAGGCCGCCATTCCATCATGGGCCTGATGCTCGAAAGCAATCTCAACCCCGGCAAACAAACCTGGAAGCAGGGCATCTCCCTGGCCCATGGCGTCTCCATCACCGACGCCTGCCTCGGCTGGAAAGAAACCGAAGCTCTGCTCTCAGAACTGGCCGACATGATTGTAACCAAACCCGTCTAAACGGTTGTATGGTTTGTCTGGTTTGTTTTGTTTATTTGGTTGAATCAGAATAACCAGATAAACCAAATAGACCAAACAAACCAAATGAACCAGCATGCTCTTCGACACCCATACCCATCTGGACGATGCCCGTTACAATGAGGATCGTGAGGCGATGATTGCCCGCGCCCGGGAAGCCGGTGTCGAAGCCTTCGTGACCATCGGCTGCGATCTAGCGACCAGCCGAGCGGCCGTCGCACTGGCGGAACAACACCCGTCAGTCTATGCCTCCATCGGCGTCCATCCACATGAAGTGAAACATATCCTCGATAGCTGGTACGACGACTTTCGCCGGTTGGCGAAGAATAAGAAGGTCGTCGCCTACGGCGAGATCGGTCTCGACTACCACTACAATCATTCATCGCCGAAAGAACAGCGCGAGCGATTCCGCGAGCAGATCCAGCTCGCACGCGAGCTGACACTTCCGGTGATCATTCACACCCGGGAAGCTCAAGAAGACACGATTGCGATTTTGAGAGAGGAACGCGCGTCAGAAATCGGTGGGGTATTTCACTGCTTCTCAGGGGATGCGTGGCTGGCAAAAGATGCGCTGGACTTAGGGTTCTATCTCTCGTTCTCAGGGATTCTCACGTTTCAGAACGCGACGATGCTGCGGGACATCGCAAAGACTGTTCCACTCGATCGACTACTGATCGAAACAGACTGCCCATACCTGACGCCTATGCCTCACCGAGGCAGGCGTAACGAACCAGCCTACGTGTCCTTCGTCGCACAAAAACTGGCGGCACTTCACGCCGATGAACCAGGCATGTCGGCCGACACCATCGGACACATCACGACCCAGAACGCGAAACACCTGTTCAAAATCGCTTGAGCTGTCGGCTGCGCTGCCGAAGCGCCTTGGGTAATTTCCGCGGATTCCCGCGTTTCTCAGACCCTCGTTTTGGGTGAAGATCCTCCCCTGTATCCAGTTCTTTGTGTGCCGATACACGCGTCGAGTTCGACCCCTCCCGCAGTTTCTCAACAAACTCCTGCGCTTTCATCACAAAGGCTCCCTGTGCCCTCACAAAGTCGCCGATCTCACGATCGGAACTCACCACCGCACAGGAGGATCCGAAATCGGCAGCCAGACGTTGAATCACCTGATCGGCTTTTTCTCCCCGTCGAGAAAAGATAATCTCAAGACCGAGTCGATGCTCCCGCTGTTCCGTGCCCCATCCCTGTTGCCACCCGTCAAAGACGACCGTGATCGCATGGGATTTCCGTTGACGATAGGTCGCCAAGTCGCGCAACATCGCCTCGCGCGCCATCTCGGAATGCAGGCTCGTCCCTCCGCCAATACGGCCTGTCTGAGCCAAGAGATTGTACCCGTCGACGATCAGGTGTCGTGCCATGACTGAAACTACCGTCCGGACCGCATCGTGTCAATCTGTTCCATTGCGCCTTCCTCTTGACAATGACACACACATTTGAGAAAAACTCTATATCCCATCACACGCAACGAATACCCATGCCATCAGCCCTGTGGCGTATCTTTACCCTCGCCTTCTTGGTCGGACTCTTCGACCTCTCTGGGCATGCCCTTGGACTATTTCACACCGGCCAGGCCTTGGCGGCAACAAGCCCCTCCCATGAGGAGGCTGCGGCCAAGTCCAAACGGTCCCGCACCTCCCCTATACGTATGGCTCCCACTGCACTCGGCCTGACGACGATTCAGAACCTCCGGACAGCCAGCTCACCAGGGATGACGAGGCTTGTGCTCGATCTCGATGCGAAAGCCCGCCCCAGCAAACACCCGCAACTCCGGGCTGAAGGGGTGACCATCGAAATTCCCAATGCTACCTTAAGTTCATCCGCCAGGACAAAACTTGCCGCCGGTAAAATCGCCAAGCCCTTTGTCATTACCCAGTCGTCTGAACGATCCGTTGAAGTCTCCCTCCCTGCCGGCTCATTTCAAAGCTACAGGTTGCTCACGTTGGCGAATCCCTATCGGCTTGTCATCGATGTGGTGCGTCCCGGTGAACCTCTGAGTGCTCCATCCGTTGAGTCAACACCAAGCCTTGAGCTTCCATTACCCACTCCCCCTCAGCCTGTCCAGCCCCGAGCCAAATCATATACGACCATTGTGATCGATCCGGGGCACGGGGGAAGAGACCCTGGCGCACGAGGACAACGTGGGACAGAAGAAAAAGACATTACGCTGAAAGTCGCATTGAAACTGCGCGATCTCTTGAGGAGACAGCCGGGAATCCGCGTGCTCATGACCCGTGAGAGGGACCAATTCGTCGAATTGGAAGACCGGGCGAAGTTTGCTAACGGACAGGAGGCCGACCTCTTCGTGTCGATCCATGTGAATTCACACCCACAACGTTCCGTAAAGGGAATTGAAATCTATCACTTTGGAGAGGCCAAGGATCAACGGGCGCTGGAAGTGGCGGCCCGTGAAAATGGAACCCCGCTCAGCAGCACCGGCGTGGGATGGGAATATCTCGTCGCCGACCTCCTAACAGCGAAAAAGATCGAAGCATCCCTCGAACTCGCCTGGACCGCCAAGGAGGCCATGGTGACCAATCTGAACGGCCACTATGCATTGGTGGACCATGGAGTGAAGACCGCACCCTTCTATGTGCTCCGCTTCACCAGCATGCCCAGCATCCTAGCTGAAATCGCCTATATTTCGAACTCTGCCGAAGAAGATCTGCTCCGGACCAGCCACTTCAGCACGCGCGTAGCCGAAGCACTCATGGACGGCATCAACACCTTCCTGGCCTCTTCGAAACTTTCCAGTCGATGACGTCCGCACCCTTCCATCCCCAACGTCGATGCCCACGGTTAAGCTAGTCTTGGAATACGATGGGACCTGTTACGCCGGTTGGCAGCGCCAGCCCGATCATCTCACGATCCAAGAAGCCATCGAGCGCGCCGTCCACCAGGTCAGCCATACCACGGTATCCATCGTCGGCGCAGGCCGTACAGATTCCGGCGTCCATGCGCGTGGACAAGTGGCAAGCTTTTGTACTGACCTGGACTGGTCGGCGTCCAACTGGATGCGGGCACTGAATGCCGTGCTGCCGAAAGATATTGCCGTGTGTGCCTCCGCCCTCATGGACGACCGCTTTCATGCCCAACACGATGCGCGAGGAAAACTCTACACCTATCGAATCTTGAATCGCCCGGCCCGCCCTACGATCGACCGCGCATTCGTGTGGCACATCTACAAGCCGCTGCATGACGCCGCCATGCAACAGGCGACCGCGAAGCTGATTGGATCACAGGATTTTTCCTCATTTGAAGGAAGTCTCACGGACAACACCAATCCCATCTGCCATCTCGAGCGGCTCGCCGTCATCCGCCACGCAGACCAGATTTACATAGAGGCCTACGCCGATCGCTTTCTGAAGCATATGGTCCGCGCGATCGTTGGAACAGTGGTCGAAGTGGGGCTGGGTAAACGGACCCCCGGCAGTCTGACAGAGATTCTACAGGCCCGGACTCGTTCTGCGGCAGGCCAGACCGCCCCCCCTCATGGACTCTGTCTCATGCGCGTCGATTATGAATAAAAGGCTGCAGTAGAAGTCCGTCAGGTGTGTCTCATAGAACCTTCCTCGCTGTCTCACTCAACGCTCTCAGCCGTTTCGACCTTCGACTTCCAGATAATCCAATCATTATTACTGGGTTTGCAGATAGGCTCCTAATATTATTAGAGATAATTTTAATAAGGTATGCTATCGTGTGCAAGCTCTTCATACCTCACTCTTAATAAAAGGAGACGCATATGACGAAAACGGGCAGCATCGTAGTGGCATTCCTCTTTGTGTCCGGATTGTGCATCGTGCCGATCGCCATCGCGGCGCCCGCAACGCAAAGCAAGATGGCTGCCTGCAATACCCAAGCGAACGACAAGGGATTCGGTGAAGGGAAGGGCGAGGAGCGAACGGCATTCATGAAAGAATGCCGCTCCGCAAAACCGGCGAAGGCGGGTGGGACTCAGCAGAATAAGATGAAATCTTGCAACAAAGAAGCAGGGGCTAAAAGCCTGAAAGGCGATGAGCGTAAAACGTTTATGAGCACCTGCCTGTCTAGCTAACTCACGATCGCATCATCCGACGTGGTCCATCTGGGCCACGTCGTCTTTCCTCGGCACCGACCGTTTCAGAAACGCGACAGGATTCTCCTCAGTGGCCTGAGGAAACATGGTGACAGCTATGGGAAGGAATCCGAGGCTAGAACAGGCGGGGGGAGTCCTGACTCTCCAATTTCTTGCGCAGCTCGATCAACTCCTGCTCGAATGCCAAGAGACGGTCACTGATGGGGTCTGGCAGGTTGATGTGGTCCATGGTGGCATCGGGAAGCCGCTCGCCTTGAGTTTTAATCACACGGGCCGGCACTCCAATGACGGTGGAATTGGCAGAGACGTTCTTGAGCACAACCGAATTGGCACCGATCTTGACATTATCGCCGACCGTGATCCCGCCGAGAATCTTCGCTCCGGCCCCGACGACGACGTGACTGCCAAGCGTTGGATGCCGTTTGCCCCGCTCCTTGCCCGTCCCACCAAGCGTCACGCCTTGAAAGAGGGTCACGTAATTTCCGATCTCTGCCGTTTCACCGATCACCACACCCATTCCATGGTCGATGAAGAACCCGGAGCCAATTATAGCCGAGGGATGGATTTCGATCCCCGTCAGTATGCGAGCAGCCTGAGAAATGAAGCGGGGAAGAAACGGGACACGATGGATCTTGAGCCAATGGGATACCCGGTACGCCAACACGGCATGAAAGCCGGCGTAGGTCAGCACGACTTCGAGCCAGCTGGTTGCCGCCGGATCTCGGTCGAACACAGCCCGTAAATCTTCTCTGATGGCTTTCAGAACCATGGTCATATAATCCTACGCTGTCGAAGCCTGTTCGATCAAACAGACAGCCTGGGCGGCGATCCCTTCTTCCCGACCGATCATGCCGATTCCTTCCCCGCTCTTCACCTTGACGTTGACGAGGTCAGGATCGACACCGAGCACCTGCGCCATCTGTTTCTGCATGGCTGCCAAGTGCGGACTGAGTCGAGGAGCCTGTGCAATAATGACCGTATCGACATTTACGATGCGATACCCCTTCCCCCGCATCTTTCCGACCACGTCCTCCAACAGTTTCAGGCTCGAAATATCTTTAAACCGCTGATCGGAGCTGGGATAGTATCGGCCCAGATCTCCTTCGCCCATCGCTCCGAGCAGTGCGTCACAGAGGGCATGGACCAATGCGTCCGAGTCGGAGTGTCCCATCAAGCCCTTGCTGTGGGGCACCCCGATCCCGCCGAGAATCAACCGTCGTCCTGGCCCCAAGGGATGAATGTCATAGCCGCAGCCGACTCGCATCGTCATAGACACTCCTCATAATTCGCCATGTGTCGTCCGTCAGTGGAGGTTGCGGACCTTGCGCGATGGGCGAGCCTTACCCGCCCCACTTTTCACGTGTCGCCTGCGCTTCTGGCCTGCCCCGCTCTCCTTCATCCTCGACGCCAGAATCGCTTCACCGATCACCAAATCTTCAGGCCTCGTCACTTTAATATTCTCGCCGCTCCCCTCAACCACCGCCACCGAATACCCCAGCCATTCCACCAAGAATGCGTCATCCGTGGCTCGCACCCCCTCGGCATGCGCCTTCTCGTGAGCAGTCTCTATCCAGTCCCGTCGAAAGGCCTGCGGAGTCTGTGCGAGCCATAAGGGGGTGCGATCGACCGTTCGCTCAATCATCCCATCCGTCCGTACCTGCTTCACGGTATCCCGCATCGGAAGGGCGATAATCGCCGCCCCCTCTTTCCACGACGCCGCCACGACCTCCTCGATCATCCGTTGCGTCACAAATGGACGCACCGCGTCATGGATGAGCACGATATCGGTGTCCGAGGGAACCTGAGCCAGCGCGTGCCGTACCGAATCCTGGCGCTCTGCCCCACCCGCCACCACCTTCGTCACCTTGGTGAATCGATGCTGTAACACGATCTCCTGCTGACAATATTCAATGTCTGCGGACGGAACGGCAAGAATGATCTGGCCGACCACGGGAGCCGCTTGCAAGGTCCGCAACGATTGAACGATGAGCGGCTCACCACCGATCGAAAGAAATTGTTTAGGGACGGAGCCCCCCATCCGGAGCCCGCGACCGGCGGCGGGCACGAGCGCCACCACCAAAGGAATCTGACGACGAATTGGCTCGATCCGAGGTGAGCGAGTCGTGGTCATAGGCAAGGCCGCCTGTCTCGTTTAATTGGTTTGTTTGGTTTGTCTTGTTTATTTGGTTGAACCAAGACTTATCCTTATAAACCAGATGAATCAAATCAACCAGATAGACCAGCCCAACCAATATTAGGGCCGCAGCGTCAGATAGATCGTTTGGCCCTTCCGTTTAAGCAGCAAGAGGACCGCGTGATCCTTGGGAAGGCCTGAAGCGGCCTGTTCATAGGATCTGAGCGAGGTCACCGCCTTGCGATTGACTTCCAGAATAATATCGCCT
>DATNCR010000255.1:0-3583 GCA_035607135.1 Nitrospiraceae bacterium | reverse complement strand
ATCCGGACTTCGATGACCTCCTTTCAGGCTGAACGAGGCTGCTATATAGGGATTCCAGTGTGGCCGGCGAACGCCCCTACCACCACCGGGAAAAGTACTCCTACGCCCTGGCGAACAGCTACGACGCCTGTGCCCGGTGGCGTAACTACCTATTGCACGGCAATTTATAGTGCGCCTGCCACCGCTTCCTTTTTGGATGTTGGGTTCGTCGCATCCGGAAGTGTTTTGTATAACTACGGATCCGTTCCGGTCGCGACGGGCGGTACCGTGCCAGTTCTGGCATGTGCACCAGCTGCCTTTGCTACCAATACTAACGCCCTTGCAGGTGGAGCCGGTGCGGCTACAGACATAGGTTTTAACGCGTTTGCCCAGGCAAACCTGGATGGAGATGGTACCATTTCACACTGGGCCGCGAGCCAGGATAACGGTGCTGCGGATTGCACTGTAGGAACGTTCTAATATAGTTAGTCTGTTGTGTGAGGGGGGATCCCGGCAGCTCAACGGCTGCCGGGATCTTCCGCTTTTCTCATCCTTGCCGGTAAATCTCTCATGGCGGTCTCAACAGCTTCATACTATCGTAGCGCACCGATCCTGAACCAGGTTCTACTCGGCATAGGGGTGCTCCTCTTGCTGGCCTTCCTCGGCTGGCTGCAAGGGGAGCTCGATCTCCGACAGGATCGGACGGTGGCGCAGATCGAAAGCCTCGCGCAGCTTCCTAAGGGCGAATATCTGAAGCCGGCATTGCTTGGCTATCACCACTTAGGGGCCGATCTTCTCTGGCTCAGGCTACTTCAGGTTATCGGGCAGAGACGAATCAGTGCGGCCGAATTTGAGTGGATGTATCACGCCTTGGACGTGATCACCACGCTCGACCCTCACTATGCCTACGCCTACTATGTAGGAGGGAGTGTTCTCGTCGATCAAGGCGATCGTCCGGACTTGAGCAATATGCTGCTTGAAAAGGGCGCAGCGGCGAATCCTCAGGTCTGGTACATCCCATTTCTGCTCGGGTACAATTACTACTTTCTGCTCGGCGATCCCGCCAACGGGGCAGAATACATTATGAAGGCGGCCATTCTACCGGACCGGCCTGACTATCTTCCGGGGCTCGCGACTCGCATGGCGGCGGAGGCGGGGAGCCCAGACACGGCCGTGGCATTTCTTGAAGCCCGTTTGCTGGAGGCGCAAGATCCGCAGACGCGAGAATCCTTGGCGGAACGGATGAAAGAAGTTATCATTGAAAGGGACATTCGCATACTGGAGAGCGCTGTGGGTGCTTACCTGACGCAACGCGGGGCAATCCCTGCAACATTCAAGGATCTCGTGGTTGCGGGAGTTCTTCCTACGTTGCCGGAGGAACCGTTCGGGGGAGACTATCGGTTGGATACCAAGACCGGTTCGGTCTCGAGTTCGACGCACTCGAAACGGCTGCGGACGTTTTTCAAACGTCGCAAGCCGCCTAGCTACAGGTTTCCAAAGGTAGAGCCTTCCTATAGTTTCCCTAGGACATGGGAGTGAGCTATGACGACTAACTCCGAATTCGTGGTTCAGACTGAACAACTGTCTAAGGTTTTTCGAGTAGGGTTCTGGGGTAAGAAAGTAACGGCGGTAGATGGTATTAACCTCGAAGTCCGACCTGGGGAAGTATTCGGTTTTCTCGGCCCGAACGGCGCGGGCAAAACTACTACACTCAAAATGTTGATGGGACTCATCTATCCGACGAGCGGGCAAGCGTGGTTGTTCGGCCGGGGTCTCGGCGATCCGCAGACCAAGGCCAGGCTGGGATTTCTCCCCGAGTCACCATACTTTTACGATTACCTCACGAGCCGGGAGTTTCTTGGGTTCTACGGGCATTTATTCGGTTTGTGGGGTGCTGGTCTGGACAAGCGAATCGACGAACTCCTGGATCTGGTCGGTATGACGCATGCGAAGGATCTCCAACTCAGGAAGTTCTCAAAAGGTATGTTGCAGAGGGTGGGAATTGCCCAGGCCTTGATTAACGATCCGGAGCTGGTGGTGCTGGACGAACCCATGTCAGGACTGGATCCTATCGGACGGAAAGAAGTGCGCGATTTGATCTTGCGTCTCAAAGAATCCGGGAAGACGGTGTTGTTCAGCTCACATATCTTGCACGATGCCGAAGTATTGTGCGACAGGGTTGCGATGATCCTGAAAGGGCGCCTCGTCGCCTGTGGCCGTGTGAACGATTTGCTGGATCAGGGAGCGAATCACCAAGTGGAACTGGTCGTGGATCGTCTGACCCCCGAAGGGTTAGATCACTTACGCCCGCTGACCGACAAAGTGGTGATGCAAGGGGATCGGATGCTGGTGGTGTTGAAGAGCCAGCAGCAGGTCGGGGGAGCCCTGGAGATTATCCGTGCGGCGAAGGCGAGTCTGGTATCGCTCAATCCTCAGAAGGGCTCGTTGGAGGATCTCTTCATCCGGGAGGTAGAAGGACATCGACGGCCGCCGGAGGATCGCGCATGAAAATCCTATCGATCGCGCTGAATACCTTCCGGGAAAACTTGCGAGACAAGCTCCTCTACAATCTGCTGGTCTTTGCCCTGCTCATGATCGGCAGTTCAGTGGTCTTGTCACGTCTCACCCTGGGGGAATTCCACCGTCTCATACTGGACATCGGACTCGGGAGCATTAATTTCTTCGGGGTGTTGATTGCCATTTTTGTCGGGATCGGACTGGTGAGCAAGGAGATCGAGAAGAAGACCATTTATACGATTGTGTCTAAGCCGGTGGCGCGATATCAATTTCTGCTCGGAAAGTATCTGGGCCTCACGATCACCTTGTTCGTCAATACGGTGGTCATGGCACTGGGACTCTTGTTAGTGCTCTATGCCCAAGGTGTTCCCGTCGAGGGAATGCTCTTCAAGGCGCTGGCGCTGATTTTCGTCGAGTTCATGGTGATTACTGCTGTTGCGCTGCTGTTTTCGACCTTTACCAGTGCCACCCTGAGCGCCATCTTCACGCTAGCGATGTATGTAATTGGACATCTCACTGCGGACCTGAAAGTATTCGGAGCGAAGATGGATGATCTTAGCCGGGGGATCTTGGACGGGATCTATTATCTCTTGCCGAACCTCGAACGTTTCAACTTGAAGGGACATGTCGTGCATCATCTCGAAGTCAGTGGCTCAGACCTGACGCTGATCGTCGCCTACGGAGCGACGTACACAGCAGTCGTCCTCTTCACGGCCAGCCTCATTTTTCATCGGCGGGATTTCCGCTAGCCTCAACTCTGATTCTCTGCTTGCAATCTTTCCAGGGCCAAGGTATTCATATGAACGGCAATGGGGATGGTGTGTCACGTGTGGCGATCTTCGATCCATGAATATTCCTCTCCTTGATCTCAAAGCTCAATTCCAGCCACTCCGGGCTGAAATTCTGGCAGCGATGCAGGCCGTCTGTGACGAACAAGGCTTCGTGCTGGGGCCGCGCGTTGTGGCATTCGAGGAGTCCATTGCCCAGTACATCGGGTCTCGCTATGCGATCGGTTGCGCGTCGGGAAGCGATGCGCTGCTGCTCTCTCTTATGGCCATGGGAGTGCAGGCCGGCGATGAAGTCGTCA
>DATNCR010000228.1:0-6000 GCA_035607135.1 Nitrospiraceae bacterium | reverse complement strand
CGCCATCCTGCCGTTTCCAGATCAGGTTGGGCGGCAAACTCGGAGACGTAGCCGAGACAGAGATAGGCCAGGACTTTGACTTGCCGGGGGATGCCGAGGACCTGTTTCAATGCACCGTGGTCTAGAATACTGACCCATCCGACCCCGACACCTTCCGCTCGTGCTGCCAACCAGAGATTCTGAATCGCACAACAGGTGCTGTACAAATCCGTCTCGCGCACGGTGGAGCGTCCCAGTACATGCGGGCCGCCTCGCTGACGGCTGCAAGTCACGCAAATATTGACCGGCGCTTCCTCAATGCCTTCGAGCTTCAAACTCCGGTAGAGGGTTGCGCGAGCCCCCTCATAACGCCCGGTCGCCTCTGCATTCGTCTTTTTGAAGAGCTGTTTCACGGCGCGCTTCGTCGCACGTTGACGGATGACCACAAAATCCCACGGCTGCATAAACCCAACAGACCCGGCGTGATGCGCTGCGGTCAAGATTCTTGCAAGGACATCGTCCGCGATCGGCGTCCGCACAAAATTGCGTCGGACGTCACGCCGCTCGAAAATCACGCGATAGACGGCTGCCCGCTCATGGTCGGAGAACTGTCCATTACCGGAACTCAGCCTGTCGGACGGCGGACTCATACCACGCTCCCCGAATATAGGTTCATGAAGGTGATCATGGGATGGCCTTCACTCGGCGACTGTCGGATTCGTCTGCTTGACGGAAAACGCATCGAGCGCACCAGCGCTGACCATCTTCAAACAGGCAGGACAGAGACAATCTTGGAAACGAGCGGCAATCCAGTCCATCTGCTCTTCGGTAATCCCCACTCGCCCGCACCAGCAACCGTATTGACCACATTCAAACGACTGCTTGCAATGCTCGCACGTTTTGGTGACCGGCCCTCTCATGGCTTAGAACTCAACTCCCGGTTGGGCCTTGATGCCCTTTCGAAACGGATGTTTAGATTGCTTCATCTCCGTGACGAGATCGGCTTCCTCGATCAATTCGTCCTTGGCACCACGACCGGTAATTACCACATGCTGCATAGGAGGCCTGCTACGGAGAATAGGCAGCACGTCTTCAAGCCGAACATAGTCATGCTGCAGCGCGATATTGAACTCGTCGAGAATGACCATCGCATACGAGGGATCGCGTAGAAACCCACAGGCTGCCGTCCAAGCATCCCGTGCAAACTTGGTATCCCGCTCACGATTTTGTGTTTCCCAGGTATAGCCCTCTCCCATCCGGAGAAAGATCACCTGACCGCCGAACGACTTCAACGCCCGTTCTTCTGCTGTGTCGATGGCTCCCTTGATGAACTGTACGATCGCCACCTTCATCCCGTGACCGATGCAACGCAACGCCATCCCCAGCGCAGCGGTGGTCTTTCCCTTGCCGCCACCGGTATAAACAATCAACAACCCTTTCTCTTCTTGCGCCGCCTCAATGCGCCTGTCCACCGACGCCTTCAACCGTTCCATCCTGGCTTTGTGTTCGTCCTGCTCCGTCATCTCTTCGCTCTGGAACTCACAGATGGCTCCATACGAGTCCCGCGCGCCGAAGCGACCAGTGCGCTGGCCACTTGTGGCTGGCTGGCGAAATGAATGTGCGTATAGAGTGCCAGCGTGTTGCCCCGCACGAGCCCATCCGAGCCCTTCGAATCTCCCAGCGCATCACGGAGTCCACAAGCATAGTCGAGCGGTCCTCTCGATACCAGCGTCGAGTAATGAAACTCATGCCCCCTAGCAGTCATGCCGGCTTCACCGAGGATACAGTGCCGAGAACAGCTCATGGTCCGATACCCCAAGGTCATCGATGATTTCCGCATGACGGCTTCGGCAGGAAACAGCCCGACCATCTCATGCGATGTACCAGCGAAGTCGCGGATAGCTTGCGTGAGATACATCATCCCGCCGCATTCTGCGTAGATCGTCCCACCCCGCTCAGCGAACTGCCGGATTGCCGTTCGCAGGCTGACATTATTAGCCAGCGCCTTGCCGTACAGTTCCGGATAGCCCCCGCCGAGGTACAACATATCCACATCAGGCAATACCCGATCACTCATGGGCGAAAACCTCACAAATTCAGCCCCCTCCACTTCAAGCAACTCAAGATTGTCATGATAGTAAAAACAAAATGCCTGATCCTGCGCCACACCGATTCGTACTGTCTGACCTTGATTCCTTATCACGGGTTGGGACGCTGTCACTGGCAGGTCTTTGCACATCTGAGCCAACGCTTCCACTCGATCCAGATCGATCGTCTCAGCTGCTGCTTTGGCCATACGGGTATAGAGTTCGACCGCCCCTTGTTCCATCGCAGTCGAGAGCCCGAGATGGCGTTCAACAATCGTCACCGCCGGATCCGGTCGCAAATAGCCCACCGTGACCACGTCGGTCTCTTGTTCCACTGCTTCCTTGAGAAGCCTGTAATGCCCCTCGCTACTGACCCGATTGAAGAGTACGCCTACCACACGAACTGCCGGATCGAACTTCGCATATCCCGACACCATGGCTGCAGCGGAGCGGGCCATGGCGCTCCCATCGATGACGAGCAAAACCGGCGCATCCAATTGCTTCGCCAACTCGGCCGTACTGCCAATCTCGTTTAGCGGCGAACTGCCGTCGAACAGGCCCATCATGCCTTCGACAATACAGAGATCCACACCGGCAGCGGCTCGCGTAAAGATGTCGAGATTGACAGCCTCGCCCAACATCCATCCGTCGAGGTTACGCGAAGGCCGTCCGGTCACCATACTGTGGTGACCAGGATCAATAAAGTCAGGCCCTGTCTTGAACGCCTGCACCTGGCGGCCACGCTGTCGCAGCGCCGCCAGGATCGCCAGGGTCACGGTCGTCTTGCCGACACCGCTGTGGGTGCCGGCGATGACTAATCGTGGAACGATCATCTCGTTCTGTTAGCTCGCATCATAATTCATCTTCAATCCAACAAAGATGGATCGCACAGGGGTACCGAATAACTGAACCTCTTCATACTTCTCGTTAAAAATGTTGTCCGCCCGCAGATAGGTCTGCACACGATTTGTCACATCGTAGGTCGCGGACAGATTCCACACGTCGAACGCTCGCATCGGCTGCAGATTATTCACGTCGTTGAACCGTGATCCGATATAGCGTCCCTCCAGATTGATCCTGAGGGGATCAATTGGCTGATAACTAATGATCAGGCTCCATTGATCGACCGGTATACGGGGAGCTCGATTGCCAGGCTGCTGCTCGAGATTCCGGGTCAAGGTATTCGTATACTGGGCCTGCACATCCAGGCTCTTGATCAAAGGCACATCCCTCACCACTGCATACTTGACACTCGCTTCCCATCCCTTTGTATTCACCAGACCTACATTCTGTGCGCAGAAGTTCGCGAAGCCGAACTGTGTCCCGCAGAGGGCGGCACTCTGTTGAGCCACAATCATGTCACGGAAACGGTTCCAAAAAAATCCTCCGCTAATGGTCAGGCGGTTGTTCAAGAGATACTGATCCACTCCGACATCCATGCTCTGGCTCTTCTCCGGTTTAAGATTCGTCGTGCCAAAGTCTGGGAAGAAGAGTTGATTGATGGTGGGAGCACGAAATCCTGTCGCATAGCTACCGCGGACCTTGGTCCCGGTTTCTTGATGGAGGTAGCCGGCAGTTGTCCGATACGTGGTCGCGCTACTAAAGACGTTATACTCATCCTGCCTCACGCCTGCCGTGGCAAACACTCGATCCCACATATTGAGTTGAGCTTGGGCAAAGCCTGCATGACTCGAGATGATGTGATTACTGACTGTCGTGCCCCCCGTACTAAGATTGAGATTTTCCCCCTGTTGCTCTCTGTACTGGTAGCCGGCCGTAAGCAACAACGGTTTGCCAATCTGAAAATTGTTTTGCCATTCAATTCGATTCGATACTGTGTTGAATTTTGAATCCGGATTAAACACAGGGTCAAAAGGACTTGACACAACTCCGGTCGCCAAATCCCTTTGAGTCGTCCCCGGAAAGGAATGAAGAATTTCGTTCTGACGTGACACGGTCAGTACTTGATTCCACCAGTCCGTAATAGGTTGTTGGTAGGACGCGCTATAGACATACTGCTGGCTGTTTGAATAGGCACCGAGCACGTCGAACCCGGGTCCAAATCCACCGTCAAAACCAGATTTCCCCTGCAATAATCTGAAATTTAGGTCAAGTCGTCCTTCATAAGGAAGCTTAATGCCTACACGTGTTGACGCTTGCCAGTTGTGAAAAGCGTCTCGCTCTGACGCTCCCCTTCGATAATTCACTGCCGAAAATCCTGTATAGTCCCATCGCGAAATCGCCGCACTAAAATCAATCGGCCCCTTCTGACCGGACACTTGCCCCCCTTCACGAATCGACGAAAAGGATCCGTACTCAGCGAACGCGCTGACCGACGGAACACCAGTGCCCTTTTTGGTGGTGATATTGATCACGCCACCCATCGCGTCCGCCCCCCACAACATACTTTGGGCACCACGGAGAACTTCAATGCGTTCGATGTTATCGGTGGTGAGATTGGCAAAGTCGAAGTCGCCGAGGGTCGCGCTATTCATGATCGCGCCATCAATCAACACCAGAACCTGATCGGAGTTGCCTCCTCGAATGCGCACAGTCGTACTCGTACCCGGCCCGCCGCTCGAAAATACTGTGAGGCCCTGGGCGAGACGAAGCCCATCTGCCACTGTCTTCACTCGACGACGTTGGAGATCTTCTCCGGTAATAACCTCGACAGCGCTGGTCACATGAGTGACCGGAACCGGTGTCTTCGTCGCAGTCACAACCACCTCTCTGGTTTCCAAAACCGGTTCGGTGTCGGCGGGCTCTTCACCGAAAGCTTCCACGGACCACGTGACGGGAAAACTGAGGAACGCACATACGGAGAACAAGACGAATCGATACCAACGCGCGGACTGCATACTCAACCTCCCTTTGACTCGAAGGGCTGTGTAGAAACATCCGTCAGCTGGGTCTCCTGACTCGCGGATCGTCGTTCCCCTGCGCCTTCCCATGTGCCGAGACACACAGTGACTTTTGTGCAGGATCACTCCCCGCTTACAGTGGCGGCACCGTGATGGTTTTGCACCATCTTCCCCGTCGCTGACGATTTCTCTCTAGGCTCTCCCCCTGATTAAACCTCCAGTGCCCTGACAATACACGAGAGGATTGGGCACGAACCCTTCCCGTTACAGTTGATCCCTGACATTCCTCGTCGAAACATAACTGGGCATGGTCACCCTTGGCACACCTGACTCCGGATGACGATCGACCAAGACATCACATCCATACACCGCTCGCAAGACATCGACGTCGATCACCTCATCCGGCGGACCGAGGCGGAAGAGCGCTCCGTCCTTCAGCATCAGAATTCGGTCGCAATATTGGCTTGCAAGGTTCAGGTCGTGGGAAACAAGCACCACGGTCAAGCCACGTTCTTCTTTAAGCCGGCGCACAATTGTGCAGATTTCAATCTGATGCTGAAGATCGAGAAACGCGGTCGGTTCATCCAGTAAGAGGATTTGAGGCATTTGTGCCAAGGCCCTGGCAATCATGCAGCGCTGGCGCTCACCGCCCGAAAGATCCATCACCGAACGATTGGCCAGATTGATGAGATCCGTAGATTGCATCGCCTGTTCGGCAATCGACACATCCTCGGCGCTTTCCCAGCCGAATCCTGCACTCCATTTCGCACCACGATGATGCGGATATCGACCCATCAAGACCGTTTCCATCACAGTAAAGGCAAAGACCTGCGGGCTCTCTTGAGGGACAAAGGCCACAGTCCTTGCCACGTCCCCTTGCGGCATCGTCCCAAGATCTCGCCTGAACAGACCGATCTCACCCGCGTTCGGCCGCAAGACCTTCGCCAACAGTTTGAGTAAGGAGGTCTTTCCCGACCCATTCGGGCCTACGATGCCAAGAATTTCTCCAGCATCGACATCAAATGTCAGGCCGTCGAGAACCCAGTTGGCGGCCTCTCGATTGAGAGGATGGT
>DATNCR010000116.1:0-14211 GCA_035607135.1 Nitrospiraceae bacterium | reverse complement strand
CGGCTGCAAGATCTTAAGTTCGATTTCACCTGGTTCATTCCCGCCATCGTCAAGTATCGGAAGTATCTGGGCGAGGTACTGGTTGCGTCATTCTTCTTGCAACTCTTCGCACTGCTGACGCCGCTCTTCACCCAAGTCGTCATCGACAAGGTGCTCGTCCATAAGGGCTTCACCACGCTCTATGTGCTGGCAGTCGGCATGATTGCCCTGGCCATCTTCGATGCGATCTTGGGTGGGCTGCGGACCTATCTGTTTTCTCATACGACGAACCGGATTGACGTCGGGCTGGGCGCGCAGTTGTTCCGCCATGTCTTGGCGCTCCCCCTGGCGTATTTTGAGGCGCGCCGGGTGGGGGATACGGTGGCCCGGGTCCGTGAACTGGAAAATATCCGCCAGTTCTTGACGAGCCATTCGGTGACCGTCGTGCTCGATCTGTTTTTTACCGCGGTGTTTCTCGCCGTGATGTGGTTCTACAGCCCTATCCTCACGCTGGTCGTCATGGGTTCGTTGCCCCTCTATGCCGTCTTGTCCGTGGTCATTACACCGGCGATTCGGGCCAGGCTGCATGAAAAATTCAATCGTGGTGCGGAGAACCAGTCGTTCTTAGTGGAGGCGATCAGCGGGATTCAGACAGTGAAGGCTCTGGCGGTGGAGCCGCCGTTGTTACGGAAGTGGGAGGAACAGTTGGCGGGCTACGTGCGGGCCAGTTTTCGCACGACGAGTGTGATGACGATCGCCGGCCAGATGGCAACCTGCATTCAAAAGGTCACGACTGTGGCCGTGTTATGGGTGGGGGCCTATCGTGTGATCGACGGGGACCTGACGATCGGACAATTGATTGCCTTCAATATGCTTTCTGCACAAGTGACGGGACCGCTGCTGCGTCTCGTCAATCTGTGGCAGGAGTTGCAGCAAGTCGGCATATCTGTGCAGCGCTTGGGGGATATTCTGAATACGCAGCCTGAGCCTTCTTACAATCCGAATCGGACCACACTCCCTCAAGTATATGGACATATCGTGTTCGACGAGGTGACTTTTCGCTATCGTCCTGATGGCTCGGAGGTGCTCCGCAAAGTGTCGTTCACCGTGGCGCCTGGCCAGGTGATTGGGCTTGTTGGGCGGTCCGGGTCCGGTAAAAGTACGATAGCCAAACTGATTCAACGGCTCTATGTGCCGGAGCGTGGGCGCATTCTGGTGGATGGTGTGGACCTCGCGCAGGTGGACCCGGCCTGGCTGCGTCGACAGGTGGGGGTCGTACTCCAAGAAAACTTCCTCTTCAATTGCTCTGTGCGCGACAACATTGCACTGACCGATCCGGGGTTGGCGATGGAGCAGGTGATCCAGGCGGCCAAGCTCGCCGGGGCGCACGAGTTTATTCTGGAATTGCCGGAAGGCTACGACACGATGGTGGGAGAGCACGGCTGTTCGTTGTCCGGTGGGCAACGTCAGCGGATCGCAATCGCCAGAGCGTTGGTCGCGAACCCGCGTATCCTGATTTTCGATGAAGCCACGAGCGCGTTGGACTATGAATCCGAGGCCATCATTCAGCAGAACATGGCGCAGATCAGTCAGGGGCGCACGGTCTTCATCATCGCCCATCGGCTGAGCACGGTCCGGCCGGCTCATCGGATTTACGTGGTGGAAAAGGGTGAGATTGTCGAACAGGGTTCACATGAAGAGTTGCTCCGGATGAAAGGTTTTTATGCGCGGTTGCAGTCACATCAGGATGGCCATATATCAGTGACACGTGAGGGGTAAGGGATAGCGAGGTACAAGAAGCCGTATGGCATTGGGAATGCTTTCACGACATGTGTCGGTCTGGCGGGCCGCCTGGCAGGTCGAGCGGAGCCAGGCAATTGGCTCCATCCCGGGCGGGCGCTCGACGGAGTTTCTTCCCGCTGTGTTGGAGATTCAACAGTCTCCGCCCTCGCCCATCGGTCGAGCAATACTCTGGACCATCCTGGCGGTCTTTACCGCTGGGGTGCTGTGGGCAACATTCGGATGGATCGATATTGTGGCGACGGCGCAGGGCAAGATCATTCCGAGCGGATACTCGAAGGTCATTCAACCCTATGAGGCGGGTGTGATCGCCGCGATCCATGTGCAGAATGGACAATTGGTCAGGCGAGGTGATGTGCTGATCGAGCTGGATCCGACGCTGAACCGCGCCGATCACGATCGGGCTTCGAACGAATATCGGGCCGCCAAGGTCGAGGCGGCCCGGCTTCGTGCACTCATTGCGGGGAGTCCCACCTTCGAGGCTCCTCCTGATGGAGACGCGCAGTATGTGCTGTTGCAGCGACAACTTCTCAGGGATCAGCTGGCCGAGTATCAGGCACGAACCGCTTCTGCGCAACACCTGATCGACCAGCGCAAGGCGGGGCTTGATCAGACGCGAGAGAATATTCGCCGGCTGGAGGCGACGGTCCCCATGGAGGTTGAACGGGCGGATGCCTACAAGCGTCTGCTCGACCATGAGGCAGTCACGAAGATGGACTTTCTGCAAGCCGAGGGACAGCGGATCGATAAAACGCAGGAATTGGCAGGGCAGCGCAAGAAGCTCATACAGGATCAATCCGCGCTTGCTGAGGCTGAAAAAAACTTTCGGGTTCTTGTCTCTGAGTTCCAACAGACCAAACAAATGGAACTGTCGACGATCGAAACCAAAGTGGCGTCGCTGGCGCACGATGTGACCAAAGCGGGACAGAGGGCGGATTTTCAGAGGCTCACGACTCCGATTGACGGAGTGGTGCAGCAGTTGGCGGTCCATACGGTGGGCGGCGTCGTCACGCCGGCGCAGGAACTGCTTATTGTGGTTCCACAGGATCATCCGGTGGAGGTCGAGGGGCAGGTCGAAAATAAAGATGTGGGATTTGTGAAGGCGGGACAGGTCGTTGAGGTCAAGGTCGAGACGTTTACATTCACCCTCTATGGGACCATACCTGGACGGGTCCTGAGTATTTCCGACGATGCGGCCCCAATCGAAAAAGTCGGTCTGGTCTATCCGACGCGAGTGAGTATGGATCGAGCGACGATCCAGGTGGAGGTCAAGCAGGTGCATCTCTCCCCCGGGATGGCGGTGACGGTGGAGATTAAAACCGGCCAACGGCGCGTCATTGAATATCTGATGAGTCCATTATTGAAATCGGTACAGGAAAGTTTGCGGGAGCGATAGCGCGGACGTGAAGCGTGAGGGGTAGGGCGTGACAGGGAAGGGCGCAAATGGGTGACCGGTGCTGACGAA
Organism: Nitrospiraceae bacterium; assembly: GCA_035607135.1. GTDB lineage: Bacteria > Nitrospirota > Nitrospiria > Nitrospirales > Nitrospiraceae > Palsa-1315. The sequence goes on along the minus strand of DATNCR010000116.1, from coordinate 10,967 downwards.
AACAGCAGGCGATCTGTGATGGTCTCTCTCGTTTTTGTGGTGATCGTGCTGCTTGGGGTCATGGGCCACAGCATGACCTGGGCGAAGAGCGAAGCGATACAGCCGGCGCCGCTAGCGCTTACGTTACGAGGTGCTTTGGACGCCGCGGTCGACAATAATCCCGACGTGCTCCTCTATAAGGAACGGATCGAAGCGGCACGGGGACAGGCGCAGACACAGTTGGGCGCGATGTTGCCGAATCTGTCGTCGAACGTCCGACAAACCAGGCAGACTCAATTTCGTGGCACATTTGGTCTCCCGCCGGTGCGCTCCGATCCCTTCAGCATCTTCGATGTGAGGCTGAATGCGTCGCAGAACCTGTTCAGCATGAGCCTTCTCCAGCGCTGGCGGGCATCGCGCGAAACGCTCCACGCCACTGAGTTTGAATCAGACGTCCGGAGGTTCGATACGATGGCCAGCGTGGCGCTCCTCTATATGGAGGGGCTGAAGGCCATGGGCATGGTGAAGATGCACGAAGCGAATCAATTGGTCATGAGTGAATTGCTGGGGATCGTCAAGCAACGGCAGCGTGGGGGGGTGGCAACCGGGCTCGATCTCGCCAGATTGGAAGGCCAGCTGGCGAATGAACGGCAACAGATTGCGGCGGCGCAGTACGACGTCCAACACGCCAAGTTCAGTCTTGTGAACCTCTTGGGGTTCGCTTATGAGATTCCGTTGTCGCTGACCGACGAGTTTCAGCTCGAGGTCCATGACGTTCCCGCCCCCCAGGGGGCGGTGGAAGAGGCGCTCGAGAATCGTCCGGAAGTGCGAGCCCAGTACACGCGCGTTCAGGCGATGGAACTCACCTATTCCTCCATCACCGGGGAACGGTTGCCGTCACTCGTGGCACAAGGGGATTACGGGCTGATAGGAAATCGGTGGAACAACACGCTCGACACCTACAACATGGCGCTCCTGTTGCAGGTTCCTATTTTAGATGGAGGGCAACGTGAAGGCCGGATTGCCGAATCTCGAAGTCAATTGCGCCAGGAAGCGCTTCGGATGCGGTCGGTCCTCAATCAGGTGAAGATGGAAGTGCACGATGCCGTCGCGTCCTTGGCGGCGGCGAAAGAGCAGGTCGAGATCGCTCGAATCGGCATGCAGGCTGCGACAAAGGAGCTGGAACTCGCAAAGGAACGCTACGCCGTGATTACAACGGCGAGTCACTTTGAACTGACCAATGGACTTTCTGCTGTGGCCCGGGCGAGAGAAAACCTCGTCAATGCCCTCTTCCAACTCAATGCCGCGCGGGTGAATCTTGCCAGATCGACGGGAAGTCTCAATACGTTGAATTGATCGTTCCTCCACCGTATTCGTCACATCGTCCTCACAAGCCATACATATAGGTTTTGGTTGCACCGAGAGATAGATCGCCAACAGAGCAATTAGGTCTTTTTCAATCCACAGGCCTTGGCAACTCCATCTCGATATGCCTGCCAGAGCGTCAGGCATTTCTTGAGACAGCCCAGTACGGCCTGTTGTTGGGTGTGCGTGGTCGCATAGTTCACGACCATGGCGTAGGCATCATGGCGGTGGCCGGCTTCGACCATTTGGTGTGCGCGAATGAGATCCATGGAATCGGGGGACAAGCCGTGGTATTTCACCAGCGGATGGCGTTGGACGATTGCTTCGATGTCTTCGGCGGTCTTGGGCTTGGAGGGGTCGGCGAGTTCTGCGCGATCCTTGACGCTGCCTTCGACGAAGACAGTCAAGGCCGCTGCTCCGACGACCCAGTCTCGGTTATTCAAGATACGGTCCAGCCAGGCGCGGTAGCGTCGACTGGCTGGTAAGAGGCGCACCTTGTCAAAGTCACGCGCCGGCAATCCAAGACCCGCCATCATGGCCAGGAACAATTCTGGGTGCGACTTTCCCAGCGAGAGCCCACCGGTGTCTTCTTCGTAGATATTATCGGCGAGCATCCGCCGGACTGGGGCAGGGGGATTTTGTCCGTAAATGTGCGCGAGCAACACAGGAAAGTCCCGCACGTACACGCCGTACTCTTGTTGAAAGTGGCGTGAGAGTTGATCGACAGTGACCGTTCCATCGGCGAATGCCGGCCAGGCCCAATGGTGCTTTCGGTCCATGATATGCAAGAGTTCTTCTTGGAACCGGCTTTTTGTCATGGGACGCATCATGTCTGTTGCCTTCCTGGTGAGCGGCTCGTTACAATCCGATAGCGGGGAGATCTGTCAATGAATCCTATTACGGTTCAAAATCCAGAAGACATTTTGTCGATGCTCGCGGAGGTGTCCCTTCGCGGGTCGGGTTTTGTGACGGACTGTCTCCTCGACTATGTGTTGGAAGAAGGCTTCACGGAGCCGATCTATTTCAATGCCAGCGGGGAAGACCCAAATGCATATTTTAAAGGCCAATCTCCTGCCTGGGCGGTCTATCAGATCCGAGAATGGAAACGTGTGCTGACTGTGTCGGGCGGTTCTGGCAGAGAGCGCCGCGTACAAATTACAGAAACGCCGTAGTCTGTGGATGAGTGTAAAAGGGATGCAGAGAAAAAGCAATGAAATGAGGGAGGATCAGCTACCGGTGGCCGGTTTGACCACGGAGGGCTCCACATGCCGATGATCCATCTCACTGAGCCGCAGAGCATGGGTGAACTGGCGATGATCACGAGTCTGCTGGAGGGCAGCGGCATTGCCTATATTGTTCAGAATGAACATGTGAGTAGCTTATACCCCGGACTTCCTATACTCAATTCGAGTGTCATGGTCGACGAACGTGATCAGGTCAACGCGGAAATGCTGCTGAGCCGACTGCGGTTGGCGGTGCGTGATGTCTCGTCGCAGCCGTAATCGTCTCTAGCTCCGAGGTTTTGGGGTATGCGGGTTCGACGGGGACTGCATGGGGAGCCGTTCACCTGATCCTTGGAACCATCCGCCGATGAGCGCCCCTTCTTCAAAATAGAGATAGCGGTGTTTCACCACCGCGGAGTTTTCCCAATCCTCAAAAATCCATTCTTCGCGACGAATGCCTTCTTTGGTGAACGTCGTGTTGATTGTTTGTGGCCCACCCCATGCCTCGAGCACCTGCTCTTTTGACATGCCGACCATGACGCGATGTTCCGCGATATGTTTGTGAAAGTCCGGATCGTTGAGTTGTGCGATGAGGGGCCAGATCACCATGACAAGGACAAACAGGACCAGCCCGGCATAGATGATGAGTCTAACCGGCCGGCGGCGAATGAAAGGAGTCGGTCCTTCCAGATCAGTGAGAGAGGCGTTCATCGGTTCTTGGCTAGCCGCAATGGGGTGATGCATGACGCGGTGCATCGTAACAACGTAAATCGGAGAGAGTCAAGCGAAGCCACCGGTTTCCCTTTATTAATCAGCGCGATAGATGAAGTGCGCTATACTGGATGTGAACGAGGGCAACGGGCGCAGGAGGGGCGGTGATGGTTCTTGAGTTGAAGCAGGGAAATAGCCGGGTGCGATGGATGCTTGCGATATGGCTTCTGGCCGTGATGAGTGGCCTCCTCATGCCACTGACTTCTTCAATGGAAGCAGGGGCGACGACAATGTATTCCTATATTGATGACCAAGGTACGCCCGTGATCACAGATAATTTCAACGCGATTCCTGAACGGTATCGTGCAAAGGTCAAAACGACCGAACAGACATCCAATGTTCCTCAGGGGACCTCAACAGCCGGCACCATTCATGAGCGTGTGACGAAGTTGGGAAGGCAGTTCACGGATATGGCTTCCAACTCCGTGCCCAACATCTCCGGACTCTCCACTTCACAGTCAAAGATTTTGACCTATGCTGGGGTTGCAGCGATAGTCCTGTTCATTGCCATGTATATGAGTAATGGCCAATCGATCCGCCTTCTGGCTTTGTGGTGTTTGATCATGCTGGGTCTTGCCACGCCGGTTTTGATGTACGTGTCGAAGGATGGTCCGATGGATGTAATACAGAAACAAGCAGCCCAGACCGAGAAAAAGCACCAAGACCGTCTCCAGCAGATTCCCTAATCCGCCTAGATCTCCCTAAAAATCGAATCATGACTGCTAGTCTGCATACTTTGGGACTGGTACCTTCTTGGCCGTGGGCGGGCGAGGAGCAAGGGCGTGTTGAGAGAATTCACGTGAATAAGGATTAAGAATGGGGTCATGGGTATGTCGCTGCCGTTGCTTTACAAGGTCGACACTTTGCGTGCTGATTTCTACTCGATCGATCCGCGCCATGGTCGTAAGGGGGTCCGGCAGGCCTTGCAACGAAAAGAGCTGGTAGGCCAGGGTCCACTCGAGCTTGTCCCTGGTTGCCTCTTTCACAATAAAGCGAGCTTGTGACGACGCAGGGCCTTTAAACAACAACACCCAGATATTTGATCGGAATGAGGGGGACGCGGGGTCTTCTGAAGGGTGAAATTCCGGGACGAGTGTGGGGATTTGGGTGAGTGGAACGGTGGGGGAGAACTCAATATCGACGAGCCGAACGAATAGCGTTCGGTTCTCACTGTTATCGTTGGGATCGACGGTGTAACTGAACGAGTATCGGACCTCGATGCCATCACGGGTGAAGGTATAGACGTCTTCGCCATTTTCCGGCGAAACGAGCTTCTGGAAATACTTCTCCCAATCGGTGATGGCATAGTAGGTAAAGACGCGCAACTCGGACTTTCGATCGCGCACAGCCTGCGGCATCCCGAGTTTTTGGTGGAGTTCCGTTTGTGTGAGCCCGAGGTACCCATCCTCAAAATAGGCTGCGGCGAAGACTGTGGAAGGCTGAGACCAGATGCCAGTGATCAATAAAAGAAGCAGCAGCGATGAGAAGATGGTATGAATAGAAAGACGCAGGAGCACAATTTATCTCCAGCATGTCTCGGCATCGTATCGGCAGCATTCCCTCCTGTCAAGGCGCAAGGACAAGCCCGCATTACTCACGGAGTTCGTCACGAAACCGCTGAGACGCCACGCGAGACGGGCGCGCGGAGCCGTGAGGGAGGGAGGCATACTTGAAGCAGTATGTAGACCGACCGAGCGGCGAGCCCGCCAGCCGTCAGGTGCGTCGCCACCGCGCTTGCGGGGTCGAGCGCCCTTTGTATGATCCTGGCGCGAAGAAAGAATACCGCAAGAAGTTCTGATTTTCGTATCGGCGGTTGTAGTAGAAGCCTTCGTGATGCGGGCTAAGATTGCTTGCCGGTGCAAGAACCTCTCGGTTATGATGGCCCAACTTCCTTCACCAACACCGTGGATTCGGTCGCGGAGACCAGTCGTATGAGTGCTTCGATAGACGCCTTGCTGCAACAACGTATTCTGGTCCTTGACGGGGCCATGGGGACTATGATCCAGCAGCGCAAGCTGGATGAGGCCGCGTTTCGTGGCGAGCGATTCAAAGAGTGGAAGAAAGATCTGAGGGGACACAACGATCTGCTGAACCTCACGCAACCCGCCGTGATCGAAGAGATCCATCGCCAGTATTTCGAGGCCGGCGCGGATATCGTGGAGACGAATACGTTCAACGCGCAAGCTATTTCCCTGGCCGACTATGGCATGGAGTCGTTGGCCTATGAGATTGCGAAAGCCGGAGCGGGATGTGCCAGACGTGCTGCGGAGCACGTCGCGATCACAGAGGCTGGTCGAGTATGTTTTGTGGCCGGGGCGATTGGACCGACCACGAAAACTTCGTCGATTTCAACCGATGTCAACAACTCTGCTGCGCGCGGCACCACCTATGACGAACTGGTGAAGGTCTACTATGAGCAGGTCCGCGGCTTGGTCGACGGCGGAGTCGATCTCCTGTTGGTTGAGACTATTTTCGACACGCTTAATGCGAAGGCTGCGTTCTTCGCCATTGATCAGTTTTTCGATGACCGCCACATCAAGCTTCCCCTCATGGCTTCGGTGACGTTTATTCAGGCCGGCAGCAATCGCGGTGTGACAGGTCAAACGATCGAAGCCTTCTGGAATTCAATTTCCCATGTGCCCTTGCTCAGCGTCGGCATTAACTGTGCGTTAGGCCCCAAAGAAATGCGTCCGTTGATTGAAGAGCTCTCGCAGCTGGCTCCGATTTCTGTGAGCTGCCATCCGAATGCCGGACTGCCGAATCCGTTGCTACCGACGGGGTTCCCCGAGACACCCGATAGCCTGGCGCCCCAATTGAAAGAATGGGCGCAGAATGGCTGGTTGAATATTGTCGGTGGCTGTTGCGGGACGACACCTGGGCACATCAAGCTAATTGCCGAAGCCGTACGAAGTCTTCCTCCGCGCATCCTGCCTTCCATCGAGCCTCATACCAGACTCAGTGGGCTGGAAGCAGTGACAATTAGGCCGGAATCGAATTTTGTGAATATCGGGGAACGGACGAACGTCACGGGGTCACCGGCATTTTCCAAACTGATTCTGGGCGGTGACTATGAAGCCGCGCTTTCGGTGGCGCGGCAACAGGTCGAAGGGGGCGCTCAGATCATCGATATTAATATGGATGAAGGCATGCTCGACTCCCAGGCTGCCATGCAGAAGTTCTTACGATTGGTCGCGTCGGAACCGGACATCTCTCGCGTACCGATCATGGTGGATAGCTCGAAGTGGGACATCCTCGAGACGGGTTTGAAGGACATCCAGGGGAAACCCGTGGTCAACAGTATTAGCCTGAAAGAAGGCGAAGCCAAGTTTCTTCAGCAGGCCAAACTCGTCCATCGCTATGGGGCTGCCGTGGTGGTGATGGCCTTCGACGAACGTGGCCAGGCCGATACGTATGAGCGCAAGATTGAGGTCTGCGAGCGGGCCTATCGTCTCCTTACGGAGCGCATCGGGTTTCCGGCCCAAGACATTATTTTCGACCCGAACATCCTCACCGTGGCGACCGGCATCGAGGAACATAACAACTATGCGGTGAATTTCTTCGACGCGACTCGATGGATCAAACAGCATCTTCCGCTGGCCAAGGTCAGTGGCGGCGTCAGCAACATTTCCTTCTCGTTCCGCGGGAACAATCGCGTGCGCGAGGCGATGCATGCGGCGTTTCTCTATCACGCCATTAAAGCCGGGCTCGATATGGGGATCGTCAATGCCGGACAGTTGGCGGTGTACGAGGAGATTCCCAAGGATCTCCTGGAACTGGTCGAAGATGTGCTGCTGAACCGCCGTCCAGATTCGACAGAACGGCTGGTGACCTTTGCCGACACCGTCAAGCAGCAGGGCAAAGTGGCGGTGAAAGACGATGAGTGGCGTTCGGGCACGGTTGAGGAGCGCCTCTCCCATGCACTGGTCAAAGGCATGACCGACTACATCGAGCAGGACATCGAGGAAGCTCGACAGCAGTATGCCAAGCCGCTGCATGTGATTGAGGGGCCCTTGATGGCCGGGATGAACATCGTGGGCGATCTGTTCGGGTCCGGCAAAATGTTTTTGCCGCAAGTGGTGAAGAGCGCCAGGGTTATGAAGAAAGCCGTGGCCTACTTGATGCCTTTCATGGAGGCGGAGAAGCAAAAATCAGGGGCCTCGAGTTCGAATGGAAAAATCCTTCTCGCCACCGTCAAAGGCGATGTGCATGACATCGGGAAGAACATTGTTGGGGTGGTCCTGGGATGTAATAACTACGAGGTGATTGATCTTGGGGTGATGGTGCCCTGTGAACAGATCTTGGCTGCTGCACGCGAACATGGGGTCGCGATGATCGGGCTGAGCGGACTCATTACCCCCTCGCTCGACGAAATGGCACACGTGGCACGTGAGCTGAAGCGTGAGGGCTTTGACCTGCCGTTACTCATTGGTGGTGCCACCACGAGTAAGGCTCATACCGCCGTGAAGATCGCCCCGGCCTACGACCACTCCGTGGTGCATGTGCTGGACGCATCAAGAGCCGTGGGGGTCGTCGGTAGTCTGGTGAATGCCGACTTGCGGGCCGACTTCGCCACCAAGGTTCGCGCCGACTACGATCAGATACGCCAAACCCATCATGACAAGGGAGCCAAGTCTCTCTGGCCTTTGGCGCGGGCACGAGCCAATCGATTCCCATCCGAGTGGGCTGAGGTCAACATACCCACACCGGCTTTCACCGGGGTGAAGGTGGTGCCGCAGCAGCCGTTGGATCAGCTGATTCCCTATATCGACTGGTCTCCGTTCTTTCACACGTGGGAACTGCGGGGACGCTACCCGACCATCCTGGAAGATCCTGTTGTCGGCTCGAAAGCCAAGGAACTGTATGACGATGCATTGGCGTTGCTCCGGAAGATCGTGGATCAACGGCTATTCACCGCCAATGGGGTCTATGGGTTTTTTCCTGCCAACAGTCTGGGGGATGATATCGAACTGTATACCGACGACCGTCGCACGGAGGTCTTAACAACCATCCATACCTTGCGCCAGCAATCGGAAAAACCGCAAGGGCAATATAGTTTTGCGCTGGCGGATTTTGTCGCACCGAAAGAATCCGGCCGCGCTGACTATGTCGGAGCCTTTGCCGTCACGACGGGAATCGGAGTCGATCTCCTATGTCGGGAGTTCGAGCGTGACCATGACGACTACAATTCCATCATGACCAAAGCCTTGGCCGATCGTCTGGCCGAAGCCTTTGCAGAATGGCTGCATAAGCAAGCGCGAGAAGCTTGGGGATACGGCAAGAGCGAGCAGCTGACGAGTGAAGACCTGATCCGCGAAAAGTACCGGGGTATTCGACCGGCCCCGGGCTATCCGGCCTGCCCGGACCATACGGAGAAACGTCCCCTGTTCAATCTGCTACAAGCCGAGCACAATACAGGCATCACGCTGACCGAGAGCTTCGCGATGTGGCCTGCGGCGGCGGTCAGCGGATTCTATTTCGCCCATCCTGAGGCCAAATACTTTGCCGTGGGGAAGATTGGAAAAGATCAAGTGGATGACTATGCCCGCCGCAAGGAGATGGACCTTCGTACGATCGAGCGCTGGCTCTCGCCCAATCTGAACTACGAGCCCAGTGGAGAATAAGAGGTGAGGGGACAGGGTGAGCGAGTATCTGGATAACAAGGCCCGTTAAGAGACTTCTGCCAAGATAGCCTGTCGGGCAGGCTTTCCAATCGCCGCAGTCAGCGCTGACTTCACCCAACGATAGCGTTCTTCCGCCCAGCGATTCACGTCCTCTGAATCAGTGAAAACCAGTTCCCAGGCTTTGGCTGCATCCAGCATCAGCAACTGGTGTGGAGGCGTATTGCCAGACATATAGACGACGAGCACGGCAGATTTTCCGGTGAGACTGATATCCGTAAACACGTGCAGACTGGCGCCATCCGGCAAGGCGATGTCGCGAGAGGCGGCTTCAACGAGTGGATGATACAGACGCTGAAGAAATTGGGACGTCACTTCGTAGGCATTGGTGGCACTTAAGAGACGAGGATTGGGTTTTTCTCCAAACAGGTTCTCTGTGAGATAGGTGGCAGCCTCCCAGGTCGGCATGACTCCGGACGTGACCAAGGATTCGCACAGATAGGCGATCCAATTGCGCGTGGTTCTCTGTTTCCGGGCCGCAGTCGATTTCTTTGCCATGGTCGGCAACCCTTTTGCCAGCGTGCGATGTGAGGGGTACAGGGTTTGAGAATCTGTGCGTGAGTCTGTACCTGACGAGATGAGGAAAGTATATCGGTGGCTGGAAAACCGGTCAATGAAATGACGAAAAGGAGACGTGGTGAAAGAGACGCTGGCAGATGCGAAGCTGCAGGCTCGAAAAAATCGGAGGCGTATTCGCTGGAATCCGTTGAGGATGTGTTCGAGCTCAGAATGACGCAAATGCCTGCGGAGTATTGGTCGAAGGAGAAGGGCCTGCCTGGGATGGACTCCTTAGGGTTTGGGATTCAGTTTGTGCGGGGATTGGTCGGCATACTGGTCGTGGATGCGCGTGATATCGTTCATCGAGGCGAAGAAGACGTCGAGGAGCTCGGGATCGAAGTGTTCGCCACGATGTTTGGTCATGAGGTCGACGGCGTGATCGAGGGTGAACGCCGGTTTGTAGACCCGTTGTGTGGTGAGGGCATCGAAGGCATCGGCGATCGCGGCGATCCGTCCTTCTACGGGGATCGCTTCGCCTTTTAATTTGCGCGGATAACCGTTGCCATCCCAACGTTCATGATGGGTCCAGGCGATTGATGCCGCCACTTTGAGGATCTCCGCGTCCGATCCGCTGAGGATACGATAGCCGATTTCCGCATGTTGAGAGATGACTGTGAATTCTTCCGGTGTGAATTTGCCTGGCTTGAGCAGCACGTGATCCGGCGTACCGATTTTTCCGATGTCGTGCATCGGACTGGCCGTGCGGATCAAATCACACCGCTCGGAGGATAGTCCATACTTTCTAGCGAGTAGTTCACAGTAGTGACTCATGCGCTGAATGTGCTGTGCGGTGGCACTGTCACGGTATTCGGCGGCGATGGCGAGTCGTTGAATCGTTTCCTCTCGCGAGAGACGCAGCTCCTTTTCTCGTACCTCGAGCCACTCGAGCGCTTGCTGGAGCGCCATCGTTCTCGTTCTGACGACGTCTTCCAGGTTTTCCCGGTGCAGGCGATTCTCCAGCTCAAGGCGGCGGCGGCGGAGTGCATTGGCGACATCGATCATGACTTCATTCGACTCGAACGGCTTGACGATGTATCCAAAGGCTCCCATGTCCAGTGCCGCGTTCGCCAGCACTGAGCTGTCGAGACCGGTTACCATGATGACCGCGGTGTGGGGATGTGTACTCAAGATATTGCGGACGAGATCCATCCCCGACTCACCGGGCATGTTCACATCGCACATCATCAACGCAAAGGGTTGTTCCTCAAGCCGGGCCCGCGCCTCTCGTGCATCGCAGGCGAGGACTGTCTCGTACCCATGGGTTTGCAGCATGTATCCCAGCAGTCTGCGAATCGGTTCTTCGTCATCGATGATCAGCACGCGCTTGAGTTCGAGGAGGGCTTGGTGGGCAGATCGGTCAAGAAGCAACGTCATGATTCGTGAGGCTCGTGTC
>DATNCR010000218.1:0-15512 GCA_035607135.1 Nitrospiraceae bacterium | reverse complement strand
TCGACCGTCATCCAGCAAGAGCGTCGTGCGCGGGGCCCCATCTGCATAACTCGGCATCCATTCATCCGTACCGATGTCGTCGAATTGGATTCGTAGGAGTGCATGCAGGAGATCTTGCGCATCGAACTCATCCTCCACACTAAGCGTGGCTCGATACTCCCCACGGAGTCGTAACTGCCGAGCGACGGCGTGAAACCGACCACAGAGTATCTTCACACGGTCGACCGGGCTCGATCCGCTCTGAAGAGGCGGAGGTGCTGGATCCTGATGCAAGGATGCCCCGACCAACTTGGAGGGACTCGGCTGCGACTGCGGGGGTATGGGAAGCGATTCTTGCATCTGGGGCGCTGGTTTGGCAGAGGGAATTGCATGCATGATGAGCTCCGGTTCATGACGTGGTGGCTGTGGCCTCATGGCAGGTGCCGAAGCCGCCTGTGCTGGTTCTGGAGTCTGTGATGGCCGATGCAGCGGTGCCGAGGCAGGTCGAGCTACCGGTTGCGGTAGAGGAAGGGGCATCGCCTGGGCGGGTGGCGCCGGTACAATCGCTGATGGCTCAGGCTGAGACGTGGATGGACTCAGAGGCTCTGGTTTTCCCAGAGAAACAGGGAGAACGGGAGCGAGCGGAGGTGGAGGCGGCGTGGCGGTGGCTGAGGACAGATCGAGATTCGTGGTCATGGCAACGGACATCATGACTGGCGGTGGCGTAATCGGTGCCGTTCGCATCATGGTCATCTGGACCGTCGGAATTGATGGCGGCACAACCGTCATCTGCGGATGCATGGCTGTTGGTGAATCCGACAGTGCTGGTGGAACTTGGACAAGAGACGGCCCTCCTTGTAGCTCTCGTTTCTTCTGCTCAAGCGTCCCAATAAGGGTCTTGATGAGTGCGAGGCTCTGCTGCGTCTCCTCGGGGCTACCCATGAGGAGTTTCTGGTGCCGGTGCTCTTGGAATTCAGAGGATTTTTCGCCAAAGGTGCGACGGATGCACTCACGAAATTGCAACTCTGTTCTGGCCCTGCCCGCGTCGAGATAGGGGAAGCCTTCTCGGCCAAGGTCTTCCACCTTCGCGAGGAATTCCTGGAGGTTTCCAATCCCACGAGTGAGCTCTTCTATCGTGGCAGCTTTGGACCGCACGCGAGACTGTTCAGATGTCTTTGCTCGTGCCATAGAGTGTGGGAAAAGTCTAGCCCAGGCTTCGCAACGTGGCAAGAAAACATGGGAAAGCGAGCAGCGCCGGCTGACAGGCCTGGAAGAAGCGATTTGGATATCCGGCTGGCGACAGGAACGATTTAGGAGAATCAGCCAAGCGCATTCCGCTCGGCAAGGAAGTAACCTACATGCTGTGGTAGTGGACGCAACGAATGTGCCGCCCCTACCCGTCCTGTCCCTGGCTCAGCCCCTACCTCGGGAAACGACATCGCACGGCTCCAACGAACAGCTAGGTGAGAGCCTGTGAGCAAGTCGGACTAGAGAAGAGACTATTTCATGATTTTCGTCGAATGGCTGCTCGTAGATTGGTAACAAGGAGTCCCACGATACATCTCCGCACGCACCAGTGGGAGGTCTACAAATGTTAGAGGTCCGAAAGGCCTGAAACATTGGTGCCCCCGATATGAATTGAACGTGCGACCCGTGTAGGAGTCGAACCTACGGCCCGCTGATTAAGAGATGCCTCTTAGACCAAGCTCAGCAGACGTGCCTGCCTCTACGGTGTGCTGCTGAGGGTTCACGAAGGAAGAACATGATGATCACTGGTCGTATCGTGTCTTGCCGACAGCGATATCGAAGATTGTCTCGCCACCAGCTGGGCGCCAATGCTTCTCCACGAGCATCTTAAATCGCTCTAGATCTCCCTGGATGTTCGAAGACACCACTCCCAAACCCTGAGGATCATACTCTAGTTGCACCATGACCTTCGACCTGGCATTCGAGAGTTGGTGAAATGTCACGACCCATCCTGAGATGGCACCGTCTTGACTCCTCCACGCGATACGCTGGTCCGCCGTCTCCTCAATAATCTCCGCATCCCACTCTTTGTCCTGGCCCGCGATCTCTGCTTTCCAATGAAGGCGCTTGCCATTCCGTTTGACCTCTTTCACCCCTGCCATGAATTGGGGAAATTCCTCAAACCGTGTCCATTGAGCATAGGCCGTATACTCAGGCACGTTGACTTCGATAGATTTCTCAATCGTCGACATGTGTTCCTCCCTTCCCTCATGTTTCGCGCGCATCGCTGCGCGATTATACCTGCTCCCGCGCGCCAAGACCCGAGTGCAGCGCGGGCCGAAGCGGGACATGGTTAAAATCGAGATTCCGACGTGCCCATGACGCCACAGCGCTCTTCCTCGCCCACGGGCAGGCCGGATCGCCGTCCTCGGCCTGCATTTCTGCGAGCGCGCCGTGGATGTCTTCCGCTACTGAAGGCGGCTAATACCCAGTTTCTGCATCTTCGAGTTCAAGGTGGTGCGTTTGATGCCCAGTTTCGCGGCTGCACCGGCCTGGCCGCCGATGACCCAGCGCGCCTCATGAAGTGCTTTGAGAATGTGCTGACGTTCGGCGTCCTCGAGGCTCACCACGGCACGATCGGCAGCGGTGGTCGGCCGCTTCAATTCCGAGACCGGTACCTCCAGGTCCGTGGTCTGGGACAGGATCACCGCGCGCTCAATGAAATTTTCGAGCTCGCGGATATTGCCCGGCCACGAATACTGCTGCAGGGCCGTCATCGATTCGCGTGGGATCGTTTCAATTTGCTTCTTCATGCGCTGCGCGAATTTCTGGACAAAGTGGTGCACGAGCATCGGGATGTCCTCTGGACGTTCGCGCAAGGCGGGTACCCGGATCGGAAAGACCTTCAGGCGATAATAGAGATCGCTGCGGAACCTGCCCTCCTCCACCATGCGCTCTAATTCGCGGTTCGTCGCGGCGATCAGGCGGACATTGACGCGGAGCGTCCTGGTGCTGCCGAGCCGCTCGAACTCCTGCTCCTGGAGCACCCGGAGGAGCTTCACTTGTAATTCCAGCGGAATTTCCCCGACCTCATCGAGGAACAGCGTGCCATGGTCGGCGAGCTCGAAGCGGCCGATCTTGGTCGCTATGGCGCCGGTGAAGGCGCCTTTATCGTGGCCAAACAGCTCGCTCTCGACCAGTCCCGTCGGAATCGCGGCGCAATTGAGCTTCACGAATGTCCGTTCGCGTCTCCCGCTTAAATGATGGACGGCGCGCGCCACGAGCTCCTTGCCGCTGCCGGTTTCCCCGAGGATGAGGACCGTGGAATCCGTGCCTGCGACCGTTTCAACCTGTTTGAGGACGCGTTTCAGTGCCCGGCTCTCTCCGACGATATCGTCGTATTCGCTCTTGATCTCTTCTTCAAGGTACAACTTCTCCTTCGTCACCTTATCCCGTAGCCGCGCGATCTCCTCGTAGGCCAGCGCATTATCGACCGCCACGGCGACCTGCTTGGCGACGTGGCAGAGAAAGTCGACGTCGCCGTCGTGATAGGCGTCCTGCTGGACGCTGCAAAATCCGATGGTGCCGAGCCGGCGTCCGGCCACCGTCAGCGGAAAGCCGCACACCGACTGCAACCCGTCCTTTTGCATTTTGGCGACAATAGCCGGCCAGCGACGCTCCGCCATGATATCGGCGATGAAGAGCGGTTCTTGCGTCCGCCAGACATAGCCCGCCGGCGTCTCGTCGACCGGCAGCTCATACACGTCGTCGGGCGACTGGATTGGTATGTTGGCCTGGATGCTATGCAGTGTCATGGTGTGGGAGGCGGGATTGTAGAGCGCGAGCGCGACGAAGTTGACCGGCACGACCTTGGGCAGGAGCTGGGCGAGATCGCAGCAGACCTCGCCCAAATTACGATGCGTGGCGATTGTTTCCGCCACTTCAAACAGTGTCCGGTAACGCTCCGGCAGCGCCCCGTCGCGCGGGACTTCGGTGGCCATCGGCGCGTATTATGGCGCATGGACGGTTGGTGCTCAAGAGGCCGGTGACCGCGCAGAGAAAATCGGTGTCCCGTGCCCTCATGCCGGCACGGCGGCATGTTGCCGCCGACGGAAAAAAACCATCGAGCGACCTCCTGTCCACCGCCGATTTCGGCGAACGTGCCGTACGACGTGGGATCCAGATTGATGGCCAACGCTTTCTGTCCCGTCGCCATAGTACTTTCAGTCATGGTGCACCTCCCAGTTGTCAGTTCATGTGAGAGACAGCGATCGACCGCGCTGCCCCGTGCGGTTCATCCGGCGACCACCCTCCGCCCAGCGCTTTGTAGAGTTGGACCATTGAGGTCAGTTGCGCGCGACGCGTGTCGGCGCGCGCCAGCTCTGCCGTGAACAGATTGCGCTGGGCGGTCAGCACGTCCAGGTAGCTGGCCCGCCCGCCCTGGTAGCGCTGCATCGAGAAGGCCAATGCCGACTGCAGGGCCTCGACCTGTTGCTCCTGCGCCACCCGTTTTTCCCGCCCCTTTTGCACGGCAATCAAGGCATTCTCCACGTCCTGGAATGCCGAGAGTATGGTGCGCTGATAGGCCGCGAGCGCCTGCCGCATCTTCGCTTCCGTCGCCTTGACTTGGTACCCCAAGGCGGTCGCGTTCAAGAGCGGCGCGCTGATGCTTCCCAGGGCACCAAAGGTGCCGAACGGTCCCTGAGCGGCGAAGCCGGTGAGCTGAAGCGCGGAGACTCCCACATTGCCGGTGAGCGACACAGCGGGAAACCGCTGCGCCTCAGCGACACCGATATTCGCCGTGGCGGCGGCCAAGTCCTGCTCCGCCATCAAAATATCGGGTCTCCGCTGGAGCAGATCCGATGGAAGACCGGCCGGGACCTCTGGTGGCATGATCTGCTCGGTGAGGCTCGCGCCGCGCGGGATGCTCATCGGCCGGTGTCCAAGGAGCACGCTGAGCAAATTCTCTTTCTGCACCGCCTGCTGCTCAAGATCGGCGAGCTGCGCCGCCGTGCTCGCGCGTTCGGCCTCGAATTGGTTGAGGTCCAGCTTCGGAATGTCGCCGTGCTGGAACCGGATTCGGGAGATCGCGACGCTCTCCTCCCAGGCTTTAAGCGTTCGCTTTGTGATCTCGATCTGGAAGTCCAACGCGCGCAGCTCGAAGTACGCCTGGGCGACATGGCTGACCAACCCGATGACAATCATCCGTTGGTTCTCCCTCTGTCCAAGGAGCTGGGCTTGGGCCGCTTCAATCGATCTGCGGATGCGGCCCCATACATCAATCTCCCATCTGACGCCGACTCCTCCGAATTCGCTTCCGAAGTCCGTGCCACCAGACCTCATGCCTGACGGAAGGGAGAGGGCGCCAGAACCTGGAACCGGGATCCCGATTGCATGGCTCGTATTGTGGAAGAAGGCACCGGTGCCCGTCGCGTTTACCGATGGCGCCAAGTCAAACCGAGCGATCGTGAATTGCGCCTGGTACTGCTCGATCGTCGCGACGGCGACGCGTAGGTCGAGATTTTCGGCAAGCGACGTGCGGATCAGGCCCTGCAAGGTCTCGTCGCGTAGGAGGTCCCACCAGGGCAGATTCGCGATAGATTCGGAGGTCCCTGGCGAGAGGCGCCAGGCTTCAGCAGGCGGTACGTCCGGCCTCTGATAGTTCGGTCCCATCATACAGGCGCTGAGCGAAAAGACCGCGACCAGGCTTATTATGATTGTGTGGCCACGCATGAGAATCCTCCTCGGTTCAAGTGTGGACGAGTTCCTGTCTCTCCGGCATGTGCACGTCGCCATCTCCGCCCTGCGGCGCATCGGATGGAGGCGCGCCGGGCGCCGGGCGCTCGGCATGCTTGCGTCCGTGCGCCAGGCTCTCAACGGCATAGAATGAAACCGGGATGAGAAAGATGGCGATGACCGTGGACGCCAGCATTCCGCCAAAGACTGCCAGGCCGAGCAGTACGCGCCCATGGGCGCCCGAGCCCGTCGCGAGGACGAGCGGGACGACACCGAGAATAAATGCGAAGGCGGTCATGAGAATCGGACGGAGCCGAACCTTCGCCCCGGCCAGCGCCGCGTCAACGAGCGACTTCCCTCCTTGAACCTCGACCTTGGCGAATTCCACGATCAAAATCGCATTCTTCGCGGATAGACCGATGAGCATGACCAGCCCGATCTGCGTGAACACGTCGTTCTCGCTGGCCTCAGGCACGACGAGCTTCAGGAGCCACAGCGCCGCGAATGCGCCGAAGACGGCGATCGGCGTGACGAGCAACACGCTGAAGGGCAAGGTCCAGCTCTCATACAGAGCCGCGAGAATGAGAAAGACAAACAGCAGCGAGAAGCCAAAGATCACGCCGGCTGACACCCCTTGGGCGGCCGCGTGTTCCTGGAATGACATCCCCATATAGTCAAAGCCCATCTCTGGTGGCATCGTCGCGGCAAACACCTCTTCCAACGCCTTCATCGCCTGACTGGAGCTGTACCCGGGCGCCGTCAACGCAAGGATCTGCGCCGCGCGATACTCGTTGAAGCGCATGGTGAACTCGGGTCCACGGTCGTGCTCTATCGTCACCAAAGTAGAGAGCGGAACCATATCGCCGTTCTTGTTTTTGATGTAAAACTGGCCGATCGTGTCAGGCGTCGCGCGAAATTCCCCTTCCGCCTCGATGTAGACCTGCCAAGTTCGGCCGAACCGGTTAAAGTAGTTCACCATGATGCCGCCCATGAACGCCTGCAGCGTCTGGTAGACGTCGGCGAGATTGATGCCCTGCTTGAGCACCTTGTCGCGGTCCACCTTGGCGAAGAACTGGGGGACGCTCGGGATGAACGTGGTGTCGATCATCCCGATCTCGGGACGCTTGCTGGCCGCCTCAAGGAATTTCTGCGTGTTCTCCGCCAGGAACCCAATGTCTTTCGAGGCGCGGTCTTCTAGCACCATCGACACGCCACCCGATGTTCCGACACCGGGAATGGAGGGCGGCGGGAAAAGAAACGCCCGCGCCCCCGGCAAGCCGGCGATCCGTGCATTGACGCTCTTAAAGATCGCCAGCAACTGCTCGTCTGTGTGTTTGCGCTCATGCCACGGATCGAGTGAGATGAAGAAAAGAGCGTTGTAGGTCGTGCTCACATTACTCAATAGGCTGTGGCCGACGACGGTCGTGGTATAGCGGATACCGGGCGTCTCTTTGAGGATCGCCTCGATCTCCCTCGCGACCTCGTTCGTGCGCTGCAGCGATGACGCATCCGGGAGCTGCGCGTTTAGGAAGACATAGCCCTGGTCCTCCATTGGGAGGAATCCCGTGGGCAACGTCGCGCCCATCCAGACGCCAGTGAGCCCGATGACCACTAAGAGCAGCATCGAGACGGCGGCTTTGCGAATGAGCCGGTGCGAGAGGCGCACATACCCATCGGTCGCACGCGCGAACCATCGATTGAACCACCCGAAGAACCAGCCGAATGGGCCCCGAGCGGGGTGCTTCGGCTTCAGCAGCAAGGCGCACAGCGCGGGGCTGAGGGTGAGCGCGTTGAAGGCGGAGATGACGACCGATAGTGCGATCGTCACGGCAAACTGCTGATAGAGCCGCCCCGTGATGCCGGGAATGAACGCGGTGGGCACGAACACAGCGGCCAGGATCAGCGCGATGGCGATGACGGGGCCCGACACCTGCTCCATCGCCTTGAGGCTCGCCTCCTTCGGCGAGAGGCCATGCCCGATGTGATGCTCGACCGCCTCGACCACGACGATGGCATCATCCACCACCAGGCCAATGGCCAGCACGAGGCCGAAAAGCGATAAGGTATTGATCGAGAAGCCGAGCATGGGGAACAGCATGAAGGTGCCGATGAGCGAAACCGGCACGGCGAGTAGGGGAATCAGGGTCGCGCGCCAGCCCTGAAGAAAGAGGTAGACCACAATGATCACGAGCACGAGGGCTTCACAGAGCGTGTGCACGATCTCCGTAATGCCTTCCCGGACGGCCTGTGTCGTATCCAGCGCTGTGACATAGTCGAGATCCGCCGGAAAGCGCGATTTCATTTCTTCCATCAACTTGGTCCCCCCGTCCATGGTCTGGATGGCGTTCGATCCCGGGAGCTGATAGATCGCGATGATCGCGGCCGGCTTGCCGTTCATGCGGCCGATGTAGTTGTACACCTGCGCGCCCAACTCCACGCGCGCGACATCCTTCAATCGGACGATTGAGCCATCGGGGTTGGCTCGCACCACGATGTTCCCGAACTCTTCTTCGGATTCCAACCGGCCTTGGGCGCGGATGGCATAGGTGAATTCCTGACCGGACGGCACGGGCTCCATGCCTACCTGTCCGGCTGGATTGACGGTGTTCTGCGCCTTAATGGCGTTGAGCACCTCAGTCACGGTCATGCCGAGCTTGGCCAGATGG
Source organism: Nitrospiraceae bacterium (assembly GCA_035607135.1). GTDB lineage: Bacteria > Nitrospirota > Nitrospiria > Nitrospirales > Nitrospiraceae > Palsa-1315. Next base: position 7,164 of record DATNCR010000218.1, on the reverse strand, counting down.
TCCGGCCGGACCCAGAAGCGCATCGCATACTGCCCCGCGCCGTAAACCATCACCTGACCGATGCCAGGCACGCGCGTCATCGGATCGTTGATGTTGACGTACGCATAGTTGGAGAGGAAGACATCGTCGTACGTGCCGTTGGGTGAGTACAGACAGAAGACGGCAAGCGGACTCATCGTCGATTTCTTAATGGTGACCCCGAAATTCCGCACATCCTGTGGCAACTGCGCCTCGGCCTGCGTGTAGCGCATCTGCGCTAGGATTTGATCGTCGTTCGGCCTGGTGTTGACGTCGAAGCTGGCGCGCAGTGACATCTTGCCGTTGCTCGCGTTCGTCGAATACATGTAGAGCATGTTGTCCACGCCGCTCATCATCTGCTCGATCGGCGTGGCGACGGATTTTTCGACGGATACGGCATCGGCGCCCACGTACGTCGCCTCCAGGAGAATTTCTGGCGGTGCAATGTCCGGAAATAGGGCGGTCGGGAGCTGGACCATCGCGATGAGACCCAGGATGGTCATGAGGATGGAGATCACCATCGCGACGATCGGCCTGTTGATAAAAAAGCGAGCCATGGTGCCCTCCTTATGGTGTATTCGGCGATGGAGCAGCCGCTGATGCAGTCTGGTGTGCGTTCGGCTCGGGCTGAGTGAGCGTCGCTGTCACGGTTAGCCCCGCCTTGACCTTTTGTAAGCCCACAGTGACGACGCGCTCGTCCTTGCCGAGTCCCTGCTCGACGATCCACAGATTTCCGATCCGGTCCCCGACTGTGACGGGACGAAGCTCCACGGTTCCGTCCGGCTTGACCACGGCGACCTGAGACGTACCTTGCAGCTCCATGACGGCGCGTTGCGGCACGAGAAGGGCGCCCTGCGCCGTTCGGACCGCCGTGCGCACTTTGGCGTATTGCCCCGGTCGGAGCCGATTCCCCGGATTGGGGAAGAGACCGGCGACCCGAATCGTCCCCGTGCTCCCGTCAACCTGCCGATCGGCGAGAAAGAACTTGCCGGCGTGGGGATACCGGCTGCCGTCCGCGAGAATCAATTCCAGATTCGGGCTGTCCGGATCGGTGAATTTCATCTCGTACGCATGCTGAATCCGATCGGCGAATTGGAGGTACTCCTGTTCACTGATCGGGACGTACACCCGAATGGGATCGAGAGTGGACATGGACGTGAGCTCGTCGTTGGGGCCCACGAGGTTGCCGATCTGCGCTCTCGCCACGCCGATGACGCCGTCGATGGGCGCGGTGATGCTCGTGAAGTCGAGATTGATCTTGGCCGACTCGAGCGCCGCGCGGGCCGAGAGGACGGCGGCCTTGGCCGCCTCATAGGCCTGGAGGGAATCGTCCAGTTCCTTCTGGCTCACCCCTCCGGCTTTGGCGAGAGGTCGATCGCGCTTCACATCGAGCTCGGCCTTCACCATGTGCGCCTTGGCCTTCGCGAGATCGCCTCTCGCCTGATCCACGGCGGCAAGGAACCGTCGGGAATCGATCTCGAACAACAGGTCGCCCTGCTTGACGTAGCCACCTTCCGTGTATGTGCGGCGAAGGAGATAGCCCGTCACCTGCGCGCGGATTTGCGCGTTCACCATGCCTTCCACCGTGCCGATCCATTCGTGGTACACCGGAACGTCTCGCTGGACGACCTCCACGACCTCGACTTCCGGCGCGAGAGGAACCGGTATCGAGCCAGCTTCTCCACCGCAACCGGCCATGAGCGTCAGCGCCAGTAATCCAAGCCAACAGATCGCCGGTCTTATGGGTGTCAGAATTCTATTCAACATGTCTTCCTCCTCCGTGCTTCTCATCGGAACGTGGGTAGCCCCGCGTGATGTGTGTCACCACGCTGTTCATCAAGCAGCCTTTGCTCACCAGCCGGACGCCGCGGCGATGGATGTCTTGCAGGAAAGCCTTTCCGGCCGTATCGATCGCCATCACGCCTTGGACATCAACCACGGCCACACCCCGCTTTGTCGCCACGAGGCTGTTCCAGTAATGCTGGGCCTCATCCGCCCATACCCCCGTCAACCGGCCCTCGATGACGAGCCGACTCCCGGCCATTTCGTCTTTCACGGTCATCCGCAGCATCGGAACACCCCCTTCACTGCATCCTCTGCCGGTCACGGACCGCCAAGGGCGCCACGGTGAGGCCTCGGCCGGCGACATCCAGGACGATCGCCAACACCAGCATCAAGGGAAACAAGATCGTGAAGAACACCGTTGCTGATATCATGGCCTTTACCTCGTTGCTCGCTCGCTGATCTGCATCGCATGGATCGTTCCAGTCGACGGGCGGATCGGATATCGGCCCATAGCCTTGCGTACCGCATGGTTATGGAAGTGGCGATGTCAGAGCGATGAACAAGTGACGAAGCAGCGTGACGATGGGTCGTCTCGGTGACGGTGTGCCAACCGCGTGGTGCCGTGATCTATCGCTCACCATCGGTCCATTACATCACCGCACGAAGGAAGCGATCGCTGAGGGACGGCTCTGCGTCCAGCAGGTCATGCCGATGTTGAAGAGACGGATAGAATCCTCATGACGCTGCGGAGTTTTTGAGCACTTTATTAAGCTGCGCTACGCAAGTTGTGGCCATCTTTAGAAGTTTGGGCCAACAGACTTTCAAGAGGTAGGTGCACTGGGGATTCGCTAAAGCGTCGGCAACCCGCTGATTAAGAGTGAGGCCGGGGGGTTGCTCAAGTCCTTGATGGATCGAGCAATCCCTCGTCTTTACTATACGGCACGATGTTGACCATTGATCTCATTTTGTTTCTATTTGTCGCTCTCCGACCGATTCTGTCGCTTTCTCTAACACCCTATTAACACTGCCTCAATTCGGCACACCCCTCGGATGGGCATGTTGTGGAGTCATGGCGTTTACATGCGGAATAAACAAAAGATGTATTGTTGATACTCAAGCATGGAATGGGCTCCCCTCCCTGGTAGGCCTTCCTTGTGAAGTTTCCATAAGATAGCTCACGTTTTCGAGGACAACTCTGCACACCTTAGATTCCTAATTGATTGCACAAAACTAATGAAAGCCCTTTGACTCTCCCGCAAATTCAACACCTTTGAGGGATTGCTAGGGAAAACCCTAGAGGAGTATGATTGCCCCGTTTCTAAGTCTACCTGGATCAGCCGTTGGCACCATGCAAAGAGAGTTTCGAGCCGCATTAATATTCACCTCGGCATCTTTACGTTCCGGACTTGTTGTCGCTTGGCTTTTCCTTCTTTCCTGTTCCGGTGGCGGGGGAGGAATCGGTGAAAGCGGAACGCAGGGTAGCTCATTACCACCGTCTGGCCCGCCGATCGTCTGGTCCTCCAAAAACCCGATGCCGACGCCACGCACTGAATTTGGCGTAGCAACCGTCAACAACAAGATCTATGCGATCGGCGGATATTCTGGATCGGTGCTTCGAACGGTCGAGGAGTACGATCCGTCCACCGACACGTGGAGTTCAAAGGCGGATATGCCCACCCCCCGTCGACAACTCATCGTGGTTTCGGCGAACAACAAGATCTATGCGATCGGCGGTGTGAAATTCACATCCGATCCCAATTCTTTGGTCTACTCCTATTCCACTGAAGAATATGATCCAGTCACTAACACCTGGGCTTCGAAAGCGACTATCCCAACTGGCGGAGCTGTAAACACCGTTCTTGGTAATCGATTTATTGGTGGGGCCGTTGCAAACGGAAAGATTTATGTAGCAGCGCACAACAGTAATGGCTTCGCACCACTCACGCACACATTGGAATATGATCCTTCCTCAAATATTTGGACAAGCAAGACGCAGCCCCCATTTAGTTATACGCGGTATGCCGTGGCATCCCACAACAACAAAGTGTACGCCCTTTCCGATATCGAAGAACTGGCTGAATACGATCCTATCAAAGACAGCTGGAACATTCGTGCTCCGGCATCGACTGGCAGGTTCCGGACTGGTTTCACTTCAGCTGGAGGGAAGCTCTATTCCATCGGTGGAGGAAAGGGCTCGTCCCCTTCGAGCACCGTGGAAGAATACGACCCTGAAACACAGAACTGGGAACAGAGAGCCTCTATTGCTGCCCCGCGCGTTTCCCCTGCTCTTGGAGAAGCAGGGGGAAAGCTGTATGTGATGGGCGGATCATCGAACACCAGCGAGAGCTTCCCAGTACCCCTTACCACGGTGGAAGAGGGCTCGCTTCCTCCTCCTGGGTCAGTCCTCCAAGTACCTACGGGAAATGCTGTTACAGCGGGCAATGGTCAGATCACTGTCGGCTGGAATCCTGTTGCCGGTGCAACATCCTACAATCTCTATATGGCTTCGGACATCAATTTGGACCGCAGCAATTATGCAGGTCTTCCCGATGGAGCAAAATTTGTTGGTGTAAGTTCCCCACACACAGTCACGGGTTTGACCAATGGGAAGACCTATTACTTCTTCGTGACCGCAGCAGATGCTAGTCGAGAGAGCGAAGACTCGTTCGGAACCTCCGCTACTCCCACGGCCCCCCCAGGTCTCATCTGGCACACCAGAGCCCCCATGCCTACACCTCGTCTTGAGGCAGGTGCAGCAGTCGTGAATGGAAAGGTCTATGTGATTGGGGGCTTTTCAGGGAGTGCACTGACGACTAATGAGGAATATGATCCTGTTACGGACACGTGGACAACGAAGGCCAGCATGCCAACAGCACGCCGTTCTCCGGTCGTGGCAGCGGTCAACAATAAGATCTATGCCATTGGAGGAATGAACTATATCAACAATAATCAAGTGACATACTCCTATGTGACTGAGGAATATGACCCTACCACCAATATCTGGACAACCAAGGGCGCGATGCCTCCCGGTAATGCCGTTAACCCTATCCTTGGCAATCGGTTTATCGCCGGAACGGCAATAAATGGCAAAATCTACATTGCGGTCTTTAATAACAACGGCACGCCGCCCCTTTCCTCAACGTTCGAATACGACCCGGGGACAGATACTTGGAATATCAACAAAGCTCCAGTTCCATTTGGGAACGACCAATATGCTGTTGCGGCACTGAGTGGGAAGTTCTATTCGCTTACTGCCAATTCATTCGCAGAGTACGATCCTGTTGCAGATATATGGACCATTAGACCATCATCTCCACAAAAACTTTCACAAATGAGACTGGTCGCATTGCCCTCAAAAAACAAACTCTATGCGATAGGAGGCTTCATCGCATCGGATATTCATGACACGGTACAGGAATACGATCCCAATTCGAATATCTGGACAACACAAATATCTGTTCCCATTCCAAGACACTCAACAGCAACCACTGAAGTGGGCGGAAAAGTCTACACCTTTGGAGGTTCTCTCTTCCCAGATTTCATCACAGTTGGTATAACGTTTCTGCGCCCATTCCCCCTGACAGATGTGGAAGAGGGTCAGTAGGGGGTCTTCTAGCAGGTAGATAACTGGTTGCTGGGAATTGTTGATTGCTAATCCAGGCGAGCCTGCGAAACGAACCTGAAGTATTGTAAGTCCATTGGTTGGTGAATGCAGCTGACTTTAATTGGAATCGCTGCCTTATAGACTATTTGGTGCCGAAGGCGTGATTGTGTCAGCAATCCCCGCTCTCCTTGGATGCTCCCATTGCGGTTCCGGCTCTCTTCATTTCTGTTTGTTTCAATTCCCTTCCGTTTGTCACTTCTTTTAACACCGTATTAACACCTGAAAGAGTACGCTATGCCTCACTTTTAGAGCAACTTGATGCATCCACGCTCATTCGCTCGTGATTCCGGTGGGTACCTTTATCCGTTTTGTGGCGGCGGTAGGTCTTAAACAAATTCGATGGGTTTTCGCGCCAGCTGACTATGCCACCCATACACAGTTCAAGTCGTGCATAACAATTTATTTAGCAAGCATTATGACTCGCGCAGTCAGCAAACCGGGAACATTCATCTTATTTCTGTCAACAGGGGCGAACTCAGCTTGCTGGTCGTCCCGCGTGTATTGCAATACATTGATTGAACAAATAGACTTACCGTCTTCTGATAACGTCACTTTCCCATCAAGTGTGTAAACGAGAAGACATTCCATGTGCGAGATCTTTTTCTTCTACTAGCCTGCGTACTAGATCCACATACGAGTTGTATGAGATCTTCACTTTCCACACACCTGGGGTCGTGTTCATGTCCTGAGAGAATGAGGGAGAACCCTAAATCTCCGAGCTGCTTTGCTATCCTCTTGCGCCCCGCTAAACTACTGGAATGCCATCCCCGATTAATCACAGGATGGTGAGTGATAGCAACCCGCAGCACATATTTTGCAGTTGAGGGCCTGCTGGTTTCATCTTCTACAGAATGTTTCTTGAGAAGCTTGCTGAGATTTGTCCATTGGCCTTCCGACATGAAACCCCTGGCAAGCGCGTTGCGATACTGACTTTCCATTGTGTCAAATTGATAGAAACGAATCCGAATCTCTCCAACATCCAAATATGTATTGAAATTCTTTGAAGCAGGAGCTCGAAAAAGGCTTTCCTTCGGCATTTCTAGGGTATGAGGATACGTCTTGCCTGCATGATCCCTCTTAAATTCATCCATCTCAGAAGCAAGAAATCGCGCTCGCGCTTCTTTAGCAAGTATCGATGGCTTTTCGCTAATGGGGAGCCCTAGGATCTTGAAAGAGATGTTGAGCTAGCCCTGCTAGACGGGTCCACCCTGCATGCTATTGTTAGCCGCTATTCCGCGAACGCTTGCCTGGCTCTACTGAGCTTGTCGGTGTCCTTCGTACCTTTGACGTGGTTCCATAGCGCCTTTTTCAAAGTATCAGGGACTTCCTTCAGCCCGAGGGGGCGCTGCTGTTGGGACGAGCCACCTCCGAACAGACGTGCTGCTCCCTCGGCCTGTGCCCGACCGACACTCGAAGACTGGATAGCTTCGACGATCGTTGCGGTCGGATACCCAAGGAGGAGGTCCTCCGCCGCATCCTCGTAGTATGGTAGTTTTAGAATAGGAAAGACGCGGTAATGAGACCAGTCCTCCAGTCGTTTGTTAGGACCAGCGGATTGTTAGATTTATACCAATTCCATAGTCCCTTTAAGCTATATTCCCTACGCTGGTTCCGAAATAAAAGAAGGCGTCACTCTAAGCAGTTGAAAAAATTGGTGCCCCCGATACGAATTGAACGTACGACAAACGGTTTAGGAA
>DATNCR010000115.1:0-8073 GCA_035607135.1 Nitrospiraceae bacterium | reverse complement strand
GTTCTTGAGGATCATGCCTCCGCTTCAACCGAAGAAACTCGGAGAATTGCGGATAGCAGGCCTCGACTTGCGCGCGAGTCGCCCACTTGTGATAGGTCAAAAAGTAGCTGCCGCCCCGCTTCCTCGCTAGGTCAATCAATCGGCGGAACGATGCCGCCGCCCGCTCGATGCCATGCGGTGTGTGGGATACGTGAAGATTCAAGACGGTGCAAGCCCATGGCTCCTTTGCCCAGGCAAGAAACGATTCGTCGTCCCGTTCGATCACGCGAATCGTGCCATAGATCACGTCAACATTGTGTGTTCGGAAATCCTCCCGCATGTCCGCAAAGAATGATGCCAGTTCCTGCCGAGGCACATAGAGTTCCGAGATCATTTCCGACCCGGGAGTCCCAACCCCCATCTTATGGTCGAGTGATTGGTGATAACCTTCCGGGTAGTAACTCGTTTGATGCGTATCGGACCAATAGACCTGCCCATTCGTCTTCAGATACTCGCTGGAATACACATCGAATGCTTGTGTCTTATCCGCATGGGCCAGATAGAGGAGCCGCAACCACTGTTCTTCGGCGATTTCCCGCTGGTGCGCGGGAGTCGGCATCGTTGGATCGACCGGCTTGTAGCAAGAAAAAATGCCGCGCCTGAGGAAGTCATCGGAAGCCGGATCGAGGGCGAACTGGCAATCTCCATAGAGAAATCCCTCTGCAATCCGTTGATCGAATCGCTGCATTACCTCGTCGATGTGCACCAACTCGACGACTCGCTGGAGCTTTTGCCTTTGCATGAGTCGCAAGGTAACCGACGACACGACGCCGAAAAGACCATACCCGCCGATCGCTAACTTGAACAGATCAGAGTTTTGCGACCGACTGCACGGCATCACCCTTCCATCTGCTGAGACGAGCTTGAAGGACTCGATGTCTCCGACGAAGGGCTTGAGCTTCAGCCCTCGCCCATGGATGTTGGCCGACAGGCAGCCACCCATACTCAGCCGATCTGCACCCGTTTGCTTCTGAGCAATGCCCCATTGCTTGGTGGCACCTGCTTGCACGGTCCGGGACGCCTGGATCAACTCCGGCCACTGCATGCCGGCCTCTACCTCAATCAGACCGGAGCCCGAATCGAAGTTCAGCATTCGGTTGAACGATCGCATATCGAGATGCAACGCGTCGGTTCCGAACTGTTGCCCACCCATCGCATGGCGTCCCCCAGCCACTGACACGCCTCTCTCCTCTCGCATCGCACGTTCAATCACCCGCTGAATGTCCTGAATCGATCGCACAGGAGTCACGTCGCGAACGGTCGTCTGGTTCAGCCCCGAATGCACATCGTTCAACAGCACACCGGACGGCTCCGCATGCCACCGGGCGCAGCCCCCGGGCATCAAGGCCGCAACCCCAGCCAGCTTGAGAAAGGCTCTCCTATTGATCATCGTGACTCCTATCTGTGACCGTCGTGAGATCACCCTATCAACTCCCAAGTCCCTGTCAACTCTGAAGGTATTTTCATTAAGAGTGCCCGCGGCTTCCAACTTACCCTTTGCCGCGATTACGCCTTGGGAGTTCCATTGGCCTCTGGGGGCCTGACCTTTCCCATCTTTTTATTCCGTCCCCGCTGTGCTAAGACTCTGCCCACGATTGGGGCGCATTCACCTGCCTGAGAGGCGCCATGTCCATCCAACCTTGGATCACCTGCCTGCAAAGCGGAATACTCATCCGCTATCTCGAAGCTCGCTACCCAGAACAGACATCGAAAGTCGATCTCAAACGGGTTATGGGCGTAGCCGAATCATTCCAGGAGATTCAGGATGCCCGTGCGTTCCTGACCGATCCAAGCAATTGGATTCCCCATTCGGTGTTCCGTGAGTTGGTCAAAAACTGCGAGTTTGCGACAGGCCAGAAGGACTTTACCTATCAGGCCGCTATGGCCTACTACGAAACCGTCAAAACCCAATCTCCAACCCTCATCGAGACGATCGCCATTCTATTGAACGACGTGGAATCGGTGTTTCGCTCCGTCGGCGATTGGGCCTCTGCCTATACCAATTATTTACAACTCCAATCATTTGTCTGTCCGGATGAAGCGCAGACCCTGCACATCCTGTCTCGGTACTTGCCGCCCGTCGATCCTGGACTTGGAAATATGCGTCTGGTCCAAGGCAATATCGAAGGTATTGCCAAGCTGGATCCATCCGTCGAAACCGCCGCATGCGAAGAGACCTACTCCCAAATGCGCTTGGAAACCCTCGTTAATGAGTTTGGCGACGCCTATGCCATCACCTCGAAAAGTGATCGGATCACTGTCGCCCGCCGGTCAACTGGTGACATAGTGCTTGCCGGACGCGCGATTACTCTCGTTCCCGAATTGGTTCCGATAAAGGAAGACCGCACCCCAGTCCCTCAACCCCGCGATGAACAGCTCATCGCAAGAATCCAACCGCAGAATCATCTCGCTGTATGGACGGTTAGTGATACCAGCCGGGCTCCGAAAGACCTATCCTCTAACTCCGAGTCCCTCTGCACCGCTATTCGCATTGAGCGAGGCGGCACCCTCTCAGTTGGCTCACTCAGCACTACAATCAAGACCGGTGCAATCTATGGTGCGCCCTATACCCACTATCGCCTACGTTGGACGAATCGCCCGCCACTTGCGAACAATGTGGCGGCTACCGCCGGCCTCCCGCAACTTTTGACAGACCGGCGTGGCTTCGCCCACCGGCTCTTTGCGCATTTAAAGAACCTCCAAGCAACGCATCGGCACATGCTCACGATGTTCCTCCGCAATGTGGAATTGGCGCAGGAGAATATCCAACTGAAGCAGGAGTTGTCTGCACAGCTAGAAACCGGCGGCATCATCGGCAAGAGCGCTCCGCTTCTAGAACTTCTTTCACTGATCAGAACCATTGCTCCCTCCGACACAACCGTGTTGGTGACAGGAGAAACAGGGACGGGGAAGGAACTCGCCGCCCGTTTGATCCACCAACTGAGCCGACGTAAGGACCGACGCTTTGTGGCTGTGAATTGTGGAGCACTGCCTGAAACGCTCTTGGAAAGTGAGCTGTTTGGTCATGAGAAAGGATCATTCACAGGCGCGATAGCGCAGAAGAAAGGGAAATTCGAACTCGCCGAGGGAGGCACACTGTTCCTAGACGAAATCGGAGACATTTCGCCCGCGGTGCAGGTGAAATTGCTACGAGTTCTTCAGGAACGAGAGTTTCAGCGCGTCGGAGGAACGAGCGATCTGCAAGCAAACATTCGGCTGATCGCCGCCACCAATCGGGACCTCCTGGCGATGATGGAGCAGAACCAGTTTCGACAAGATCTGTTCTATCGTTTGAATGTCATTCAGCTCTATATCCCGGCTTTGCGGGAACGTCCGGAGGATATTGCTGAACTCGCCCAGCATTTCGTTCAGCGATTCGCCGAGAAAACCGGAAAATCCAGCGCAGGCTTGACTCCGGACGCATTGCAGCTCTGCCTGTCTTATAGATGGCCTGGCAATATCCGTGAATTGGAAAACGTCATGGAGCGCGCCGTGACTCTGGCTCCGGACAGCAAGAAGTGGATCACCCCTGACTTGCTCCCCAGCACGCTCCGATCCACCACAGATTCGGCTCCTTCACTGGATTTGGCCGAGCTCGTCGATCGCGTCGATTGGACCGCCCTGCTCAAGACACTGGAGACGAAAGGGTCTCTCACCGGGCTTTTGAATTACCTGGAATGGACCATCACGCGCCGCGCCGTCGCTGAATACGGCGGCAACAAGAGCCGCGCAGCCAAGATCCTCGGGCGCACCTACCGCTGGTTGCGCAAGCTCGAAAGCGAGATGACCGGGTCACAATCTCCAGATCGCAACCCCTCAGACAAACCGTAACCGCACTGAGCCTCCACAACGCGAATGCGCGCATGTCGCACGAGGATCTTATGAACGATCGTTCATGGATTGTGAATGATCGTTTGCGGACAGCAGCGTGTGCTTGTCAATTTCTTTTGCACGGCACTTACATCAATCTCCTGGCTTCCTTATCTGCTTGGTCTCTTTGGATCAGATCTGATACACACCAGCATTCAAATAGATTCAGTAGAAACCAATCTTGCCAATGAAATAGTCCTGCCGGCTTAGAGGCCAATCTCTTTTCCCTCATCAACGACCCGACCCACATCTTGCTCAGTGACTTGAGCATCAATGAATTAGTAGAGACTTGTTTAATCCGATTCCTCATCGCAGACAGCAGCGAAATCCGACCAGGAGCTGCCCTATGCGCAGACGTTGGCGAAACTTCGAGAGCAAGCAGTCTCAGAAGGCGATCGTGGGCGATGCCTGTAACACGAAGATAGTCTCTATCGAAATCGCGCTTTGGCTGCTGTTAGCCGGTACCACAATGTCACTCAGTGGCTGTGGTGGCCAAGCCCGAACCTACTATTATCAATTGGGGCTTGGGTCAGTAAAGCCTATTGAAGGGGGTATTATCCTGCCTTGGAATGAAATGAGCATCTCATACAGGATCAGATAATACACAGCTAGGAGCCAACAAATGTGCCGGCGAATACTCGTCCCCTGTTGCCTCTTTTTTGCCGCTATAACACAGTCAGGCTGCGTGGGGCTGATTGTAAACACCCCTGAAGAGTGCAAGAACGCAATCCCCTTCACAGGTGTTCACGACATCTTTGTTTGGACCAAGCCCTCACCCCAAAAAGTGACAACCAAAGCTGAGTTTGTGAAAGATTGGGGTAAGCCTGATGAAATCATCTCTGCGTCAGAAAATGAGGACACCTGGATATACAAGAGAAAACTATGGTGTGGCGTGATGCCCGTATTCTTGCTGCCAGTACCGTTACTACTACCTATGTGCGATGGATTTGACCGGATAGAATTCCAAGGCGATGAGGCGAAAAGGCTTCACACAAGACACATAGGGATGGCCGGTTTTGTTCTTCCGGTAACGGCTGGGAGTGATCCTGCTTGTCGGTTCCCTCTACATCCTAAAACCAGCGTAGCCTCTGATGTGGCAAAACCCGCTGCGCAGGTCGTGCCTTCTTATAGGGCTTATAAGGCCCAAATACGACCCAATTTGGAGTGGGACGCCTTTTCCGGTCTTGCTGAAGATGTCACTTATGATCTGAGGATCTGGCGTTCAAAGATTGGGTGGAGGCAGGTGCAGCAGGGATCCGTCGTCTACGAGCGACAGGGAATCACCCAGCCTTCTCATCAGATCGAGATGACTTTGGAGCCTTCGACGCATTATCTCTGGGCCGTGAGAGCACATTTCAAACTTAATGACCAGATACAGATCACTCCCTGGAGTTATGAAATTGCAGCCGGCGCACTTGACGAGCCACAGTACTATCATTTCTGGACACCAACCAGTAGAGCCCCAACGTTATTTGAATAAGAACAGCTGGTTAGCAGAGGCGTGGTCGATGGTGACGGCTGGTGCTGGTGGTATAGGAAGTATGCGCCGGATTTGAAATTACGAGTTCTGACCCCTTTGATGACTCTGCTGCCCTGCCTCAAGACTCGCGAAGTGGATTAACCATGACATGCCTCTGTCGAGCGGTGATCTCACAGAGAGGCCTCGCTGTGAGATGATCTCTCCTGGTGATCCCGCCGCCACTGCCGTTCAAGACAAGCTCGACGAAAACGTATCTCGCACAAAAGTGTCAAGATCCTGTTTTCACATGACCTGCTCGTGATCATGATGTGGAATCTGACTCGTCTTCATTGGGAACAGCTGTTCAGGTGCTCTGAACCGCCGTTCATAAGTCCGGGCTTGATGATCCCTCCACCTGGTTGCCTTCCGATCCGGCTATTCGCGCAAAGTCCTGCCTACCAAGCATTGCAACGAAACCGACTGGCCTGACCGTCCTCGGCCCGTTCCTTGCTCATTCGGCACAGTGAACCTGCACAGAGCTCTCTGAAAGAGGTGCGCCATGCGTGGATGTTGGCAAAACTTCGAGAACAAACAGTCTGAAAAGGCGATCCTGGGCAGTGACAGTATCTCGCTCACTCTAGACACTAAAGTTACTGTCCGAGCTAAAGGGGCACGCTGGATCTTTAGTCCTCGCCACCTTCTATACGATTCGGAGTCATTCTGGCAGACGACTTTGAACGCATGTATGTGGGCATAGATTTTCTCATTCACACGACAGAAAGAAGTACAAAGGAGGCCTATCATGAAGAGCAACGATGTGAAGAATTTTGTATTACTTGGCGCTATCTGTCTGGGAATCGTTCCACTCTCCGGCTGTGGACACTATACGACTCAGCGGACAAGTAACGTTCTGACCTATCTCAATCCAGGCGAAATGCAGCCTATGGAAGTCTCCAAGGATATCGCCAAGACCTCTCTGCCTAATATCCCGGTTCCCATAACACTCGGTATTGCGTTTGTGCCTGAATCCAGAACAATTACAGGCGGACGGGACATCAAGATTGAGCCATTGACCGAGAAGGTCAAAATGGAAATGATGCAAGAATTGACCGCGCAGCTTCGCCAGTATTCAATCTTCGCAAGAATCGAAGAGATCCCATCAACCTATCTGAAGATCGGGGGCGGCTTTGCGAACTTAGATCAGATTCACACGATGACGGGAGTAGATGTCATTGGTCTTGTGTCCTATGACCAAATTCAGTTTACCGATAGAGGGCTTGTCTCGTTGATGTATTGGACTGGAATCGGGTGGTACTTCGTGCCCGGAGAAAAAAACGATACGAACACGATGATGGATGCGGCCCTCTATCACATTCCGACTCGGAAACCCCTTCTGCGAGCCACGGGTCAGAGCGGGGTCTATCATTACTCCACCCCGATGAATCAAAGCCAGAATTTGAGAGATGACAGTGAACATGGGTTCAAAGACGCGATCCATATGCTGGCCGCAAATTTCAAAGAGCAGCTGAACCTTCTCACGCCCAAGTTAGTCCACGCAGCGGCAGGTAGTCCGAGCGCTGGTTCAGGTAAATAATGGAGGCCACGCTCCCCCTGTATCGTTTGCGGTCGTCTCTAGCAGTAAGGGGTGGAAACATGATGGCAAAGACCTGGGTAACGGCCTTCGTAGCAGCGTATGTCCTTGCCTCCTGTACAGGCTGCGCCGTGTATCTGGCAGGAAAGGGACAGCCAGGAACACATCTTGAGGCCCTTGGAGTCGGAACCTCGGAGCAACATGTTGAATACGAGCTCGGAACTCCTTCTAGTCGTGAACCGTTGGGCGCAGGCAAGCGACTCTCTACCTATCGCGTTGAGCTGACAAAACAGCCGAATTACGCACGATCAACAGTTCACCTCGTTCTTGATCTGGCCACGCTTGGTATCTGGGAGTTGCCGGGAAGCATCTATGAACTGTGGAGCGAGCACAGAAAGGGAGACGTGGGAATTGTATATGGGCCCGACGACCGTGTTCTTGAGATACGAGACTACCAGGCTATACAAGGACAAACTGTGAGTGTCGATCATTCGCAGGCGCAAAAAGAGCCATGGGAGGCGTTCTGGATTGCTGTGAACAAATAGGAGCTTCAGCCTCTCGAGAAATTGCGTACAGTGCTCATGCTCAACCCCATCGACTGCGCTGAAAACGGCCCTTCGGCCAGCGAGCGAACTACGCCGCCTCAGAGTGAGCATCTGTGGATTGGCACAGACTTTTACGCGTTCACGCGTGAAATCAGCGACGGGGCGTTTTCAGTCTTGTGGTCGCGAGTCGATGACATGCGGCGTTATGGCAGCAGCACCTGTCTCTGTGACAATACGTCGTAGTGCGATTCATACAAACCGCAGGGAAGGAAACATTTGCCTCCAACTCCAAACACTGGCACACTGCAGCCGATACGAGGCCTTTTCTGGTGGATAGTCTTCAGCACAAACCTTCACATATCAGCTCCTCTTCGCATCCTCTCCGCGGACTCCTGATCGCCCAATTCTTCGGCGCATTCAATGATAATGCCTGGAAGCTCATGGTGGCCCTGCTGGCCATCCGGCAAGCGACCGCGGGGATGGCGCCAGGCCCTGAGCTGGAAACTGCGGCACAGACGCAAACCGCGCTTACCTATATCATCTTCACCTTGCCGCTGGTGTTGCTGTCG
>DATNCR010000199.1:0-3581 GCA_035607135.1 Nitrospiraceae bacterium | reverse complement strand
ATTTCGATGAGATAGAACCATGACTCACTCATGGTGATGGATGTCATCTCCCTCACAGCCGCTCTGCGGTCAGAGGGATTTGACTGGGCTTGAGAGCAAACTGTTTGCCAACGATCACGAGAGGAGAAAACTGCAAGGTTTGCAATGGGTTTGCAGGGCTGAATCACTATGGGGCGAAGTACAGATGTTCGGCTGAGCGAGCAAGTCGTCTGTGCGATTTCTAAAAACATTGTATATCTGCAGAGATATGGATTCTGACATTTTGTCTCGATGGGATAACTTTTCCTGCCAGCGCTCCATGAGGGAGTGCTTTATTGCGAACTCGGTGACCACGAAGGTCACGGTCGAGGCCCCGTAACCGAGACTGGCGTCTTTCTCCCACGACAGCAACGGGTGATGGCTCACCACCGCGGGCATCGGTGCTGCTTCACCCATTCACGAGCAGGATTTTCCTCGTTGACCTCGCGATCCTTCCGGCGGTAGCCTACCCCAGGTACAGCTGATGAGTGCTTCCTCCGTTGTCCTGATGTGTGGATCGCGCCGATCTATTCACGCATAGGTGTTCTCAATGAGAGCGATACGATTGCATCACGTTGGTGGGCCGGAATCGCTTCGCGATGAGGAGGCGCCTAAACCCAGCCCGAATGACGATCAGGTACTTGTTCAGGTCTCGGCCACCGCGATTACACCGACGGAGTTTGCGTGGTATCCCACGTTTCACACCCTTGACGGTGGCGCACGACCATTCCCCCTCATTCTCGGTCACGAATTCTCCGGTGTGGTCGCCGCGATCGGACCGGATTCCGACGGAGTACGGATCGGAGATTCGGTGTATGGATTGAACGATTGGTTCGGCGACGGTGCTCAGGCGGAATATTGTTTGACCGCTCCCGGCAACCTTGCGCCCAAGCCCACTTCGCTTGTCGATTCTCTGGCAGCAGCGGTACCGATCTCGGCCCTTACTGCATGGCAGGCACTCGTTGATCGGGCTCAGCTCTCGGAGGGGCAGCGGGTGTTGATTCATGGCGGAGCCGGTGGGGTCGGCAGCTTTGCCGTGCAGTTGGCCCGTTACAAGAAGGCTCATGTGATCGCCACAGTGTCAGCGGTCAATGCCAATTTTGTCACGGCGCTCGGTGCCGACGAAGTGATTGATTACCGGACGACGCCGTTTGAGGCGGTCGTCCGTGACGTGGATGTGGTGCTGGATACGGTTGGAGGGGAGACGAGGGAGCGCTCCTGGGAGGTGTTGAAAAAGGGCGGGTGTTTGGTGACGATCGCGGCTGATGCGGAACGGTTCAGTGACCCGCGAGTGCGCGATGCCTTCTTCATCGTCGAACCAAACCGGGTTCAGTTGATCGAAATCTCTCGTCTGATCGATGCCGGCGTGATCCGACCGGTCGTGGGCGCCGTCTTTCCCATGGAGGATGTTCAGCACGCCTACGAACAGAAACCTCTGCGCGGCAAGCATGTGTTGTATATCAGCGGAACGTCATGAGTGTCACGCCATCACCATGAAGGGATTCTCACGCCAGTCAAACAGAACCGGCCAAGCTTCTCGTGTTTCTTTTCTGATACAGGCTCATTCGGTCTGCGGTGCACATGAGTCGAAGTTCTCTGTCACGGAGAGAAGATTCGTTTGCAATTCCCTGGATACACCGCGGCATCTAATCTTTTAAGCACCGGTCCATTTAGTGGTATTTGGCTTGCTTCCCCTAGTCATGACCTGCCCCTCTACTTTTTTGCAGGGAGCCGTGGTTCCTTGATGCATCGAAATACATAAGTGTGACCGAGAGCCACGAAACTTTTGTTCACCGGAATAGAAAGAGATATGGTATCAGTAGTAAATATTAAAACGGCCATGATGGATCTGCACGTCTAGAATCACAGCGGTACAACACCGAAGCATTCACGTACAGCATCGGCGTCCATTTTGACATTACTGGGAGGCATTCGATGAGGGCACGAATTATCGCACTGCTCTGCTTTGCTCTTCTTGTCAGCTGTGACACGCTTCCCTCTCTTAAAAAATCGGTTGGGATATCACAAGATGTGCGCGATGAAGCGCGTCTGGTGAATCGGTCCGGCATGTCGTTCCCGGCCGCCGATGAAAATTATTTTGGCGACATGGATGGGGGTGCCGCGCTCTCTCCCGAGGAGGTGAAAGGTCGCAACACATGGCTTGTGTGGAGCGGCGGCAACGACCGTTTATGGAATGAACTGTCAACCCGCAGCTTCGGGACGCTCGATTTTCTGAAGACGCTGTCTTCGCATCCGAATCTGAAATCCACCCGCGATACTCGCTGGTACTATCTTGGATTGGTCAACGAACCGTGTTTTGAAAAGGCCACCGGGCCGGATCCGGATCGGTTCGGGCTCTGGCTCGACAAGCGGATCGTCAGCCCTGGCTGCCCGCCAGACCCGTTTGAGAATGAAGCGAAATATCCCGGCGTAAGGATCGGTGCACGCGGGAAGAATCTGCCGGTCGGATCGTTCTACGGTTACGCCAGCGGTATTGTCGGGATGCGGCTGTTCCCCAATCCGGACTTCGACGAAGAGGCTGCCAAGAAATGGGATGCGAAGCGGTATTACGAGGATCCGACCTACTATCTCTCAAAGGATCTCGTGAAGCCCTATCGTGTCGGGATGTCCTGCGCCTTCTGCCACGTCGGGCCGAACCCGGTGATGCCTCCCGAGAATCCGGAACATCCGGAATGGAAACATTTGAGCTCGAACGTCGGTGCGCAGTATTTTTGGATCGATCGGATCTTTTCCTGGGAAGCGGATGAAACGAGCTTCCCGTATCAGCTGTTCCATACGTCACGCCCCGGTGCCCTCGATACCTCGCTGGTTTCGACCGACTATATCAACAACCCCCGTACCATGAATGCCGTATACGCGCTCGGCCCTCGTCTCGAACAGGCCAAGCGTTGGGGACAAGAGAAGTTGTCCGGTGGCAACTTGAACAATAAGCAGCTCAACGACTATGTGACGGAAGGTCCGCTGACGACATTCTTTCAACCGCCGGACATCGTCTTGACTCCTCGCGTGCTGAAGGACGGATCCGATTCGGTCGGGGCGTTGGGGGCGCTCAACCGCGTATTCCTCAACATCGGTCTCTTCAGCGAAGAATGGTTACGCCACTTTAATCCCTTGGTCGGCGGCAAACCGATTACGCCGATTCAAATCATCGATGCAAGAAACAACTCGAGTTATTGGGAAGCGACAGAAGCCCAGACTCCAAACCTGGCCCTGTTCTTCCTGAAGACCACCGCGCCACACAAATTGAAAGACGCTCCTGAAGGAGACCGGTTCCTGACGGATGATGCGTCACTGCTGCTGCAAGGGAAGGAGGTCTTTGCCGAACGTTGCGCGCGTTGTCATTCCAGCAAACTTCCTGTGCCGGCTGTCGGCGTCGACCCTCACGGTTGTGCAGGCTCTGGTTATTTGGACTGCTGGAAGAAGTACTGGCAGTGGACGAAGACCGAGGAATTTAAGCAGAAGATGCGGGCGATTGTCCTTGCCGAGGATTTCCTCGAAGGGAACTTCCTGTCCAGCGATTTGCGCATCCCCGTCACACTGCT
>DATNCR010000194.1:0-5621 GCA_035607135.1 Nitrospiraceae bacterium | reverse complement strand
GCCTCCTCATAACCTTCCCCTCACGGTACTGGGGGCTGGTCTACTCTGGTTCGGCTGGTTCGGTTTCAACGCCGGCAGCTCGTTGGGGGCGAATGCGCAGGCGGTCGGTGCCTTTGTGGCGACCCATATCGCAGCCTCTACCGCGACGGTGGTATGGATGCTGATCGAATGGGCGCATCGTGGGAAGCCTACCGCACTCGGTGTGGCTACCGGAACTATTGCCGGGCTGGCAACCATTACCCCTGTAGCTGGGTATGTCTCCCTGTTCCCGGCATTTATCGTGGGTCTCGTGGCCGGGATTATCTGTTACATCTGCGTGGTCTTCGTGAAGAGTGCCGCGGGTTACGATGATGCGCTTGATGTCGTGGGGGTGCACGGTGTGGGTGGAGCGACCGGCTGCATCCTGGGAGGGTTGTTTAATTCAAAGGCAATGGGTGCCGCGGCCGATGGGGTGTTCTATGGCGGAGGCTTCGGACTCATGGGGGCTCAGATCACGATGGTGCTTGCAGTGGGGGCCTATACGGCGGTCGGCACCTGGATCATCCTGAAGATTATCGATGTGATCATTGGCATTCGTGTGAAGGGAGATGAAGAACAAGAAGGCTTGGATGTGAGCCAGCACGGTGAGAAAGCCTATCACGTTTAGTAGATGGACCATGGTACAATCGACGAAACCACTGTGCCGGCAGTCCCGGCGACGCGGACGATCCGCGTCGCCGGGGGAGCCTGAGAGGGAGGCAGCACTATGAAGATGATTGAAGCCATCGTGAAGCCGTTCAAGTTGGATGACATCAAGGATGCGTTGGTGGAAATAGGGGTGCAGGGGATGACGGTGTCGGAAGTCAAAGGATTCGGACGCCAGAAGGGGAGTCACGAGACCTATCGGGGCGCCGAGTATACGACCGACTTTGTGCCGAAGGTGAAGATCGAACTGTATGTCGCGGACAACATGGTGCAGCGCGTGCTCGAAACCATTACGCGCGCCGCGAAGACCGGCAGCGTCGGGGACGGGAAGATTTTCGTGTCGGATCTCGAATCCGTGTTGCGGATCCGGACCGGCGAAACAGGGGAAAGCGCACTGTGACAATGCCACCTGGCAACGGGTCGCCGGCCGAACTCTTACGCAAGGCAGAGTTCGAGCCGGTCTCCGCCCTGGCCGAGTACCGATTGGCGCTCCGGCAGCGGTTGCTGGCCGGGGCCTCGGGTGCCGATGTCATGACGGCCCTGACCGAGTTTGTGGACCGGCTGATCATTGCCCGGTACAAGAAGGCCATGCGGAAGTCCGGAGAGGAGGCACAGGTCGCGGGGGACCAGTACTGTTGCCTGGTGGCCTTGGGAGGCTATGGATTCCGGGAGCTGGCTCCCTATTCGGATATCGACGTCATGTTCCTCTTTCGCGAAGAGGCAGGCGAGTCGGCACCGGCCCTGTTTAAGGAAGTACTCCACCATCTGTGGGATCTAGGGTTCCAGGTTGGCCACAGCATGAGGACGATTCACGATTGCATCGATTTGGCAGGGAAGGACCTCACGATTCGCACGTCCATGATGTCCGCCAGATTTTTGACCGGAAGTCCCTACCTCTTCCAAGAGTTTAATCGCCGCTATGCGCAGGAAGTGGTCGGGAGTGAGGTGGGGAAGTTCATTGAGCAAAAGGTAGCGGAGCGCGACCGTGAATATGTGAAGTTTGGACAGACGGTATATCTTCTGGAGCCCAATGTGAAGAAGAGCAAAGGTGGGCTGCGGGACTTCCATCTGCTTCGGTGGGCCGGCATGGCCAGGTTCCAGACGGCGACCATCCAAGATCTGGCGGATCGCGGATTCCTCTCCAGACAGGATTGCCTCTCGTTAACAGAGGCCCGTGATTTTATATGGCGCGTTCGGGCGTTTCTGCATTTTGAAGCCGGGAGGGCGGAGGAAATCCTGTCGTTCGACGAACAGGTCCGGTTGGCTACCCTGTATGGATTCCACGATCAGCCCAACCTCCTGGGAGTGGAACTCTTCATGCAGCAGTACTACCGCCATACGATGGGACTGCACGAAACCCTGCTCCGGTTTGTGGACCGTTGCCTGGCCCAGACTGCGGACCAGCGATCGATTTGTGCCGAACCGGCCGCCATGGTGGACGGCTGTTTTCTGGTGACCGGCCGGCAGGTGACTGTTCCTTCCGAGCTGCGGGCTCGAGTGTTGGATAGTCCGTACCTGCTTCTCCAACTGTTCGAGCTGTCCCGGGCGCACGGCCTCAAAATTGACACCGACCTATTGGACGACATCCACAGTCACATGGAGAGTGTGTCGAGTGACGCCTTCCGGACCCCTGAGGTCAGCCAGGTGTTTCTGAAGATCCTTGCGGGACCGGGAGCGGTGGCCAGTACGCTCGAAGCGATGCATCGCGTGCATCTGTTGGAGAAAATCATCCCGATTTTTGCGACGCTCCGCGGCCTCATGCAGTTCAACCAGTATCACAAATACACGGTGGATGAGCATTCGTTGCTGGCGGTAGGGAAGGCGGAAGCATTTGCTCATGAGCCTGGTGTGATCGGGAAGGTCTGCCAGGAGATGAAGCGGAAGGATCTGTTGCACTTGGCCATCCTATTGCATGATCTGGGAAAGGGCCGGAAGGAAGATCACTGTGAAGTGGGCAAGGTGATCGCGGAAGAGACGGCGGATCGACTGGGGTGTGACGAGCAAGAGACGAGGACGCTGGTCTTTCTCGTGCATCAGCATCTGCTCATGTCTAACACCGCTTTTCGGCGCGATCCATATGACGAAAAGGTGCTTGTGCCCTTCGCCAAGGGAGTGGGGACGCCGGACATCCTCCGTAAGATGTTGGTGCTGACCGCAGCCGATATTGCCGCGGTAGGACCGGGCGTCTTGACCAAGTGGAAGGAGTCCTTACTCGTGGAACTCTATCTGCGCACCTTGCCGGTGGTATCGGGTGAGCGGGATGAAATGGCAGGTCCGGAGCGATTCAAGCAACTGGTCGGCGATGTAGCGCGCGAGTTCACGGATACTGCGATCATGGGGATCGACTGGATTGAGTCGCAACTGAAACAATTCCCCTTACGATATCTGTATGGCACGGGTCCGAAGCGGATAGCAGCCCATCTGGGAGCAATCAGAAGGCTGAAAACAGGGGAGGCGTTGGTCGAGGATAGTTTTAGCGAGGCACTGGGTATCTGCGAATACACGGTGATCACCCATGACAACCTCACCCCCGGTATTGTGTCGAAAATTGCCGGTGTGATGGCTTCCCAAGGGCTTCAGATCCAGGACGCGCAGATTACCACCCGAGAAGACGGAGTCGTGGTGAACACCTTTCAGGCAACTGATCCGGATTTTGCGGGCGCTCCCCCAGCCGAACGCGGGGCTGAAATAGCCGAGACGATCATCCGTGTGCTGAAAGGCGATGAGGCGGTTGAACGGCTGATGAGCCGAAATACCCGTCTGTCCTCCGATCGCCAGCTGCCTGCCACTCGCGAGGCGACCGAGGTACAGATCGATAACGAGACGTGTGACAGATCCACGATCATCGATGTGTTTGCCGATGATACGCAAGGACTCTTGTATGCCATCACCCACAGTATCTTTCAACTCGGTTTGTCGGTTGAAGCCGCTCGGATCTCGA
This sequence comes from Nitrospiraceae bacterium, assembly GCA_035607135.1. GTDB lineage: Bacteria > Nitrospirota > Nitrospiria > Nitrospirales > Nitrospiraceae > Palsa-1315. The sequence goes on along the minus strand of DATNCR010000194.1, from coordinate 1,996 downwards.
CCAGACTGGATGACGACATACAACAGTCCTTGCGTACCGGCGGCAGACACCAAGTCGCGGACGTGTTCTACGTGACGGATCGGCGAGGAACCAAAATCGAAGACCCCGCTCGTCTCGAGACCATCCGTTCGACTGTGAAGGAAGACATCGATCGGTTCATGGACCGACAGGTTGGTGCATCGGAACGCGTCGCGACAGGATCCCCATCATAATATATCGAGCATGAGAAGGAGGAGTGGTTGGAATGAATCCCCGCGAGGTATTGGAGTTTGCGAAGAAGAACAAAGTCCAGATTGTGGACTTGAAGTTTGTCGATCTGATCGGCACCTGGCAGCACTTCTCGATTCCTGTGGACGAGTTGAGTGAAGGGTTGTTCAAGGACGGTTCGGGGTTGGACGGTTCGTCGATCAGGGGCTGGAAGGCGATCAACGACAGCGACCTGTTAATGGTTCCCGATTCGACCACGGCCTGTCTCGATCCGTTCTGTGCGGTTCCGACGCTGAGCATCGTCGGCAACATCTTTGATCCGATTACGCGCGAGCCCTATGATCGTGATCCGCGGTTCGTGGCGCAGAAGGCGGAGAAATATCTCCAGAGCACGAAGATCGGCGATATCTCTTACTGGGGGCCGGAGGCGGAGTTCTTCATTTTCGATCAGGTTCGGTACGATCAGACCGGCCATAGCGGCTTTTACTTCATCGATTCCGAAGAAGGCGCCTGGAATATCGGACAGGAAGGCCACAACTTGGGCGGAAAGATCCGTCACAAGGAAGGCTACTTTCCGGTCCCACCAACCGATACACAACAAGATATCCGTACCGAGATGGTCCTCGAGATGCAAAAGGCCGGTATCTATATTGAGAAGCACCATCACGAGACGGCGACGGCTGGTCAGGCAGAAATTGACATGCGTTTCGACTCGCTGGTTAAGACGGCAGACAAGCTGATGATGTATAAGTACATCGTCAAGAACGTCGCCCGCCGACATGGGAAAACTGTGACCTTCATGCCTAAGCCGATCTTTGGCGACAATGGCACCGGCATGCATACGCACCAGAGCATCTGGAAGGATGGGAAGCCCCTGTTTGCCGGGAAGGAATATGCCGGCATTTCGCAGCTCTGTCTCTATTATATTGGAGGTATCCTGAAGCACGCGCCGGCCCTGGCCGCGTTTACCAATCCGACGACGAACTCCTACAAGCGGTTGACCCCAGGATTCGAAGCGCCGGTTCTGCTGGCCTATTCCAGCCGGAATCGATCAGCTGGCGTCAGGATTCCCATGTACTCACCGAGCCCCAAAGCCAAGCGGATCGAGGTGCGCTTTCCTGACCCGACCGCGAATCCCTATCTCGCCTTTCCAGCTATGCTCATGGCAGGGTTGGACGGGATCGAGAATAAGATCAATCCTGGTGAACCGGCTGAAAAGGATCTGTACGATCTCGAGCCGGAGGAGGCGGCAAAAATCCGTACGCTGCCAGGCAGTCTTGACGAAGCATTGCGCAACCTCGAGCAAGACCATCAGTTTCTGCTTAAGGGCGGGGTCTTCAGTAAGGACCTGATCGAGTCCTGGATACGCTATAAGCGCACCAGGGAAGTCGATGCCATGCGGTTACGGCCGCATCCATACGAGTATGTCTTGTATTACGATGTCTAGGGCAACCAGCCAGCCATGTGATCGGTTGGTTCACGCAAGAATCACATCTCGATAAGGCATTCGAGAGAAAGCACAGAAAGATAAGAGCGTCCGTTTCTCGTGACTGGGAGACGGACGCTCTTTTGTTGTGACGGGTTTCCCCGCAACCTGCTAGAGGATGCCGAAGTGTTGTGTGAAGAACTCACCGGTTGCTTGCATGTGGTGCGCGATATCTGCCTGCAAATGGCGCGCGCAAGCCCGCCAATCGTCCGTCGTGTAGCCGACGCGGCGGGCCAGACTGACAAACTCTTCCGAATCTGGCGGCGGGAGGACAAGATCCTTGGCGTTTCCCCGAACCATGCG
>DATNCR010000178.1:0-2016 GCA_035607135.1 Nitrospiraceae bacterium | reverse complement strand
CCTTGCATCGCAAAGAGTGTCGGATTGGTTTGGAACCGTTTTTTGTATCGGTCGACGAAATCCTGCACGGTCGGGGTGGGGCTGTCGATAAAGAAGCCGTCGACGAACACGGCTCCGTCGATCGACGAATCGGCCGTGCGGGCAAAGTCCGGCGAGTTCCATCCATTCGCACCCAGGAAAGGCACTTTCATGTCGTGGAAGTTAAGCTGGGCGGTGATAATGCCGGCGTCGGCTGCGCGACCTGGAATGAAGATCGCATCGAACCCAGGCGTATAGAGAATTTTCTTGTCCAGCTTCGTCAGTTTCTTGGTCAAATTGGTCTGATCTACCGGCAGGGATAAGCCATACTTCTTGAGGTCCTCCGCCTTCATGCGTTTGAGCTGGGCACTCACGTCAGTTTCGCCTTCCTTGTAGGACTCAATCGCGATCACTTCTCCTTCGTGTTGATGTACTTCTTGGGCGAAGAGCCGGGCCAATTCACGGCCATAGGCGGTGTCGGGATGCAGGATGCAGAATCGGCGGAATCCTTGCTCCTTGATGGCATAGGCCGCGATCCGTTTCGCTTGCAGTTGATTCGTGAGGGCCGTGCTGAATACATAGTTGCCGAGTCGTCTGACGTTGGGCAAGGTCGCCGTCGGCGTGATCAGCGGGATGTGCGCTCGCTCGGCGAGCTCAGCCATGACCGGCAGATTTTTTGAAAGGAGCGGCCCGATCACGGCGAGTGGGCGATCGGTATTCAGCAGTTCGGAGAAGTCGTCCAAAAACGAGGTAAGGTCGGATTCGAAATCCTTCACGATAAGACCTACCGATGCACCTCCTGCCCGGTCTCTGTGTGCCTCGACGGCCAGTTGAATGCCGCTGAGGACTTCATTGGCAAAGGGGGCGAGCTTTCCTGAAAGGGGCAGGACCGAGGCGATGAAAAACTGGTTGGAGTGTAGTTTGGCTTGGAGTGTGGCAAGGAGTTCCGAGGTTTTGGTTGCCTGCGGGTGTATCGGAAAATTCACGAGAAATTGTTGGATTTGCCGAATGGCCTGGTGCTCTTCTCCACGGCCGATATAGAGGTCGATCAATCGGAGGGACGCGAGATCGCCAGGAAAGCTGCGTGGGAAAAGGCTCCGGATTTGCTCGAGCGCCTTCTTGTCGGAAGTCTCGCTGGCCAACTCGCGAATGCGAGTGCGCACGTCTTCAGCTTGGTCTTCGCTTCCCAAGGCTAGTTCATCGAGCCACGCCTGAATGGCACGAGTCGCGTCCTTTTTTTGCGCGTAAAATTCACCGCTCAACTGCAAGGCTTCGCGTTTTGTGACGTCATCTTTCGAAAGGTTGCGCAGGCCGGTCAGGATCGGCAGAGCAAGGTCGAGATTGCCCATCGCCGCATGGACTCGGGCCTGCAACAGCTTGCCTCTGTCCGTCACCTCCGAGTTGGGGAACTCGGTTTGCAGCTGTCGCAAGTATTTCAAGGCATCCGCATCTTGTTTGGCGCGGTGGAGCGCGGCGCCGAAGAGCAGATAGGTGTCGTCGAGCAGGTCGGGCTTCGGGGAGGTTGCCAGAAAACGACGGAGTATGGTCAGGGCTTCTTCAGCCTGATCCGCATCGATCAGCCGCTTCGCCTGCTTCAGCGCAGGATGGTTTGCCGGACTCGTGGATCCCGTTTCTGCACAGACGAGCGGAGTGAACTCGATGCCAGTGACTGGCCAGAGCATGCTCCAAGCAAGAATCAGCACATGGTACCAGCGTACCGAATGTCTATACGAGCGATGAGAAGACGGGGGTACCAACAGGGGGGCCATGAGCTCCTGGGCGGTGTGACGAATACGCCATCTGCACGTGACTACTATCGGAAACCCTGTGGGGGTGTCAAGGTAAACTCCGATCACTTTCGTTGTGTTCATCTGATCGATTGGCTATCATCGCACAGATGATGCTTGATCCGCTGGCCGAACGATATTTGAGTCATCTTCGGGTGGAGGGTGGTCTCTCTGCCAATACGGTCGATGCCTACCGCCGCGACTTGAGTAA
>DATNCR010000165.1:0-3243 GCA_035607135.1 Nitrospiraceae bacterium | reverse complement strand
CAGGGCGAGAGATCCGGCGATCAAATGACGTGGGACGTTGGACAGTGCTTCTTCAGAAATACTGAAGATAATCGGAACGATGGCAAAGCCCATCGCAAACCCCACGACGAGGGCATTTCGCTGGTCATATCTGAGTCCCCAGTTGGTGGCAAACCAGGATTTATAGTCGGTTCCAAACAGGAACGACTCGATCGGCTGATTCAAGCCCAGACAGATCCACACAGCTCCGATGATGACAGGAATCAAGATAAACGTTTCCATCCCAGGGCGAAGCCGACGAACGATCGTGGCCGGGAGATATTGCCAAAGAGTCGCCGTGATGGCGACACTTGCGGGCACAACCACAGTCATGGCGATCAGTGCAGGAAATATTCGCTCCAGCGTTGGTGCCAGCCACAAGCCAGCCAGGAAACCCAGGATAACGGTCGGAAGCGCCGCCATGATTTCGATGGTTGGTTTGACCTTGGCTCGAAGATTGGGGTGCATGAACATTGAGGTATAGATTGCGCCTAAGAGGGCCAATGGCACTGCGACCAGCATGGCGTAGAGTGTTCCTTTGAGCGTGCCAAACATCAACGGAAGGAGACCGAACTTGGCTTCGAAGTCATCGGCGCCGCTGGAGGATTGCCACACATGTTCGGGCCCTTCATACCCTTCATACCAGACGGGTTTGAATAGAGTGGCGATTGTCGTTTCCGGATGGGGGTTGTGAATCGAATAGGTGAGCAATTCCCCTTGGTCGGTAAGGGCGACGGCTCCATCGGCTTTGGAAGAAAATGTCAGAGTACGAATTGCTTGATGGTTTCCTGGAATCTTGAGCACAGTCTGCGCGGAGGTGGAATAGTGAACAAAAAGATTGCCCTGCATATCGCCCGTGATGAATCCTTTGTCGCGAAGCGAGGGAGAGATTCCTGTGACGGGAGCAGGGTGTGCATCAAGGTGATGAATTGGGCGAAGGCGCGAGATCGAGCTCTCTTGCGCCTGCCGCACCGGCATCCAGACTGAGACGTCGCCGGCGCTGTTGCCAATCACCAGAGAACGGTCTCCAATCAAGTAGGACAGGGCGGTCACTGACGTGCCGGACGGAGCCACGGAAACGGTTTCGGTCAGACTTGGCTTGGTACTCTCTCGGACATCGTAGTAGTAGAGGTTCCCGGCAGCCGTTCCCACCGACAGTGTTTCGCCTCGGCTGTCAAAAATGAATGCGGTCACAAGCTCGTTGTCGTGGCCGGTCAGTCCAACTGGGGCACGGTCGAATGGTGAGGCGGTATACCATAGATGACCTTGATCGGTCAGGGCTGCGGTATGTATCCCTCGGTCCGTCGGCTGGTAGGCCAAACGAATAATCCGTTCCTTTGTGGGCGTCAATTGCACAGGAGATCCAAGTGTCACGGTTGGCACAACCTGGCGGGCCTCTTCGAACCCGGCGGTAAACTCCAGTGTGAGGGGAATGAAACGGCCATCATCCGTACCGAAGGCAAATCGATCGCCGGTCCCAACTGCCCGAGCGATGGAGGTGATGTGGACCTTGGCTAAACCTGGAGGAAGGTCGTAGGCCACGGGCGCGCCGGAGTGCGCATTGAAAAAACGAATCTGGTGATCGGACCCTCCACTGAGTTGATAGATTAACTCTTGATGCTCGTCCATCCCCACAAGGCTGGATTGCGGGAACGTCCCTGGTGGGCCCACGCCGGCAACATGACCGGTCTGGGTCCCTTGTGGAGCGAAGAACAGGGGAGCCACTTCTTTCACCAAGAAGACAAAAATACCGACAATGCTCAGGATGACGGCGATACCGCCCATGGTGATAACGACTCGGGCCAGCCGATCGAAAAAGCGGCGCCACGTGAGACTTGTCGGTTGGTGCGTCACTGTATGCAGGGGCGTATGGCCATACACCCCTGCAACGGGAGAGGGGGCAGGAGCGGAACCGGGTTCGCTAGTCAAGTTTCTTGAGTTCCTTCTCGATCATGTCGGCCTTCAGTGGGAAAAACCCGTCTTTGATCACTACCTTCTGACCTTCTTTGCTGTAGATGAATTTGATGAATTCGCCGACGATCGGATCCAGCGGTTTATTGGGCGCTTTGTTGACATAGAGATAGAGGTGGCGCCAAAGCGGATACGACCCATCATCCGCGTTTTGCTGAGAGGCTTCTTTAAATTGCATCCCGTCTTTCTCTGCCAGTGGAACGGCGCGCACGTTCGATGTCATATACCCAATGCCGCTATAGCCGATGCCGGCTTGATCCTCGCTCACACTTTGGACCACGGAGGCTGACCCCGGCTGTTCCTTGACTTCGTCCTTATAATCTCCGTTTTTCAGGGCATGTTCCTTGAAAAATCCATAGGTGCCGGAGGCCGAGTTTCGTCCATAGATGCTGATGGGACTGTCGCCCAAACCGTCAGTCAAGCCGGCTTGTTTCCACACCTGGATGTTCTCATTGTGGCCCCAGCGCCGACTCTTGGAAAAGATGGCATCAACTTGTGCCATCGTGAATCCTTTGACCGGATTGTCCTTGTTGACGTAGACAGCAAGGGCATCGATGGCGACCGGGAATGCAGTGGGTTTATATCTGAATTTTCTTTCGAACGCATCCACCTCGGTGTTTTTCATCGTACGGGACATCGGTCCAAGCTGAGCGGTGCCTTCGATCAAGGCTGGAGGAGCCGTGCTTGAGCCCTTGCCTTCGATCTGGATTTTGACGCTGGGATATTGTTTCCGAAATCCTTCAGCCCAGAGTGTCATAAGATTGTTGAGAGTATCCGAGCCGATGCTGTTGACATTGCCGGACACCCCGCTGACTTTGATATAGCCTTTCAGCGCGGGGTCTAGCACGATCGCGTCATCGGCAAATGCCGATGGGGTACCGAAGACAAGCGCCCACAGGAGCGCAAGGCTCCACAGACTAAACCAGGCAGTAGATCGTTTCATTGAGACTCCTTTCATTACCAGAAGTATGGTGGCGTGCCATTACGGTGGTGTAACGCCGCTGTTACAGGCGTGTTAACTCTCGCGATTATTCTACTCATCCGAGCAACCGAGTTGGGATGGATCATCCCTCACGGCCGCGAACTGCAATCGTGCCATTTGAACATCTCCACTTCTTCCTGTTGAGAACGATCGATTACCTTGCTCCCTCGCATGTTAGGTCCAACAGATTAAGATGGGATGACGGAGGTATTACAGGATTGTTAATTTTGCAGGGGGATTCAAAAACTTCGGGCACGTGATTCGCCAGCTGC
>DATNCR010000151.1:0-3307 GCA_035607135.1 Nitrospiraceae bacterium | reverse complement strand
AATTCAAAGTGTTACGCGGCGGGTCATGGTCCGACCTACCGAAATATTTGCTGACATATGGACGGTTCAAACTGCCGCCAGACACGCGCAATAGCTATACGGGCTTCCGTTGCGCCAAATCCTAACAGGCTGATGAAAACGGTCCCCAGCTTTGTTCTCGGGTCGACATAATCCTCAACGTACCCCAGAGGGTACGCCTCCGGTTATCTCTCCCCTGCGGCCTCGCTGGATGACCGTTTTGAGCATCCTATACAGTCACTGTAAGTAGGTTCACCTCAAAGGGTTTCGATCGTTCGTCCTCTTGCGACATACCCACGGGTGAAAGAGCTGTCTTGCAGCTCGAGATGGGCGGGTGGGAAATATATGCCTCAGTCGCCGGAATCTCTGCGGCCTTGCACTGTGATCAGCGCGTCTCGACACGTGGGGGAGGGTAGACAAAAACACTCGTCTATTTGAGCATCCTGTAGAGAGCGGCTGCTCAAAACGGTCATCCAGCGAGGCCGCAGCCGACGGCGACACCGGAGGCGTAGCCTCTGGGCTACGTTGAGGATGTCGGCGAGGTGAGAACGAAGGTGGGGACCGTTTTCAGCAGCCGCTAGAAGAGGCTTTTGCTGACTTCTGCCGAGAGTGGACTCTCATTGCCGGCACTGTCGTAGGCGGACATGGCGATGAAATAGGTCTGGCCATTTGGAAGATTGGCGACCGTATAGCTCGTGACTTTTCCTATCACGAACGGCGATCCAGAGAAATTATATGTGCCGGAAGCCGTGCCGACGTAGATTTTATAGCCGGCCAGATCAGGTTCCCTGTTCGCTGTCCATGTGAGTGTCAGGCTTCCTGTCGACGGGCTGGGAGGAGGAGTCGACGGAGGAGTTGAGGGAGATGGGGTGGATGGAGGAGTTGAAGGGGGTGACGATAACGGAGGTGTGGTGACAACTGGAGTTGGGGCTTGCAACAAAACCGCGAGCGAAGAGCTCTTGATCAAGTTCAACGCCGATCGCGAACCGGGAGACGAAGAGGCTGAACTGCTTCCTGCTGAGGCGACGGAGTGACTGATTGCCGAGCTGGTAGACGAAGTGGGAGAGTTCGGTGCGACCGCAACAGGGCCGGTCGAGATCACTCCTGCGAGAGGGGTTGCTGCCGATTTCGTCATGGGTACTGTGTTTGGAGGGACCGTACCCTTGGCGGTATCGACTGTCGTCTGTATGACTTGCCCAGTTGCGATGCCCGAAGTCGGTGCTCCAGGGACTGTCTGGGGTGCGGTCGCAGGAGCAGTGATCGTGGCGATGGCTGGATGCTTGGTTAATGTTCGATGATGCGGAAGCGGGAGAGTTGGTAGAGAAGCCGAGGGCTTGGGTGGTTCGATCGGGCTCGTGCTGCGAGGTGGCTCAGCGCCGGGAGATTGGATGATTGCCCCCTGAGTCGTGGCTGGTAGAGCTGCAGATTCACCAGCTGACCGATGAATCAAACTATGGCGGCGTTGCGTGTCTTGTTCTGCAGCTGAGACGATCGTGGGCACCGCGACAGATTGCAGGATTTGGCAGAGTAGTGCCACAAGGACGGCAAGCTGGAACCGGGGCGTCACGATGTCTGTCGCGGAGATCATCCCTGGCAAGTCCTATAGAACTCAGGTGTCTGTGGCTCCTCTGCATTGTGTCTCGGAGGTGCCTGTTGCGCCAGAAAATTTTAGATTTTTTCAGGAAGCAATCCGCACCTGATCGGAATTATGAGAGGGGGGCGGCAGCCTGCTAGGTGAGATGGGTGAAGAGCCAATCGCTGATGGAGGTGGTCATCTGGTGAAAATCCTCTCTCCGAGTGAATTGGTGATCGGCCTCCGGAAGAAGAGCCAGCTTCTTTAGACCTCCCAGAGCGTCATACAATCGCTGGCTTTGATGGAGGGGGACACATTCATCTTTCTCGCCCTGAACAATCAGTGTGGGCACGGTGATTTGTTCAGCCGGCCCATAGGCGATCTGTCCGAGGGAGTCTTCGTAAAAGTCATACCGCAGACGGACTCGAGTGGTCCCTCCCATGATGTTTGGAATCGTGTCCGTCGCTTCCCACTGTGCTAACTCTTCGAGCCCGAATGTTAAGCGAAGCTCTTCCGCAAAGTCCACCACCGGACATTTGAGGGCCAAACAGGCAATGTCTCGACGCTGGGCTGCCGTGAGGATGGCGGCAAGCCCTCCAAAGCTTGAACCGACGAGCCCGATTCGGTCATAGCCCCTGGAGGTGACGAGATCCAATGCGGCATGGACTTGATGCACGGCCAGGGTTGTCGTGAGTTCTTCGAACGGTCCGTCACTCTCTCCTTGGCCAAAAAAGTCGAACCGAAAGGTTGCCAGGCCCCGTTCATTGAGGAGGCGGGTCAAGGTTTTGTTGGTTGTACTGCTTTTGCCGGAGAGAAATCCATGGCACAGCACGGCGAGAGGCGTCGTTGGTCCGTCTAGCGCGCTCAATATCGCGGCGATGTTATGACCATGGCGATCAGGAAAGGTCAGGGCTTTTTCCATATGGTAACTATTCAACCGAGCAGGCAGAGTGAAATGAATTGTTGTATGTAAGACCGTCAATAGCCCGTATGTGCGGCCCAACGGGAGAGCCCTCCCGCAGATGCTCAAAAAGGCCAGACATCTCACCCGCCCAACCCCGGCGCGCCAAGACGCGCCGTTCCGCGGGCAAGGCCGCAGCGAGTGAAGGCCCGGAGGCGTACCCTCTGGGGCGCACGGTGCGACGAATAAGGAGCACCACGCTTGTGCGCGCCGCCGAGTGGTGAGGCGGCCGGGTCCCCGTTGAGGATTTCGATGAGCCGAGAATGAAGCTGGCGGACTTTTTCAGCATCCTATTGTTAGGCTTGGAGAAAGTAGAAATGGTGCGTGGGGCCAGTTCCGTGACCGATTGCCAAGCTATGACGAATGGCCTCAGTAAGATAGGTCTTGGCCGTCTGTACGGCATCGTTCACGGATTTGCCTCGTGCGAGGTGGGCTGCGATGGCCGAGGCGAACGTACAGCCAGTGCCATGCGTGTGAGGAGTATCGATGAATTCCCCTTTGAACACATTGAAGAACCGACCGTCAAAGAGTAGATCGGTGGCTCGTTCCGCCGGTAGATGACCGCCCTTGATCAAGACATGCTTACAGCCAAACTCGTGAATGATTTTGGCGGCGCGGCGTGCGTCCGCGAGTGTGTTAATTTCAATGCCTGACAATTGCTGGGCCTCATGGATGTTCGGGGTGACGAGCAATGCCAAGGGGAAGAGCTGGGTCTTCACGGCGTCGATGGCTTCCGGCTTGAGCAACGCATGGCC
>DATNCR010000143.1:0-8121 GCA_035607135.1 Nitrospiraceae bacterium | reverse complement strand
GTCCTAGGCGGAAGCGCATTTGTGACAATCTCACTGCGAGGCCAAATACAGACCATCCTCGACCAGTTGCCCGTAGCGGCCGGCAAATTATCTGTCGCGCTCCGCAGCATGCGGGAGGGGCAGCCCAATACTATGCAGAATGTTCAAGCCGCCGCGCGCGAGATTGATAAGGCAACCAGTCAGGCGGCGGATATCCACTCGACACCCAAACAGCCTGCGACCCACATCGTTATTGAGCAGCCCACGTTCAAGCTGGGCGACTTCTTGATGGCAGGTTCCATGGGAATGTTCGGATTCATCAGCCAAGCCGCCACGGTGCTTATTTTGGTCTTCTTTCTGTTACTGGCCGGCGACACCTTCAAACGTAAGCTGGTGCGTTTGACCGGCCCATCGCTGTCGGACAAGAAAATCACAGTGCACATCCTGGACGCGATCGACGTATCCATCCAGCGCTATATGTTCACGCTGTTGGTAGCCAACGTGCTCCTGGCACTCCTGACCTGGACCGCGTTCAGTTGGATCGGCCTGGACAATGCCGGCGGGTGGGCGATCGCTGCGGGTGTCCTTCACGTCATTCCTTACTTGGGGCCCACACTGATCGCGGTTGCAACTGGAATGGCAGGCTTCATGCAATTTGACTCATTCTGGATGGCGCTGATGGTATCGGGCAGCTCGCTGGCGATTGCCATTTTCGTTGGCATATTTGTCGTCACCTGGATGACTGGGAAAATCTCGAAAATGAATCCAGTGGCGGTATTTGTCTCGTTGCTCTTTTGGGGATGGCTCTGGGGGGTATGGGGTCTGCTGCTTGCGATTCCCATCATTGGCATTGTGAAAGTGGTCTCCCAGCACATAAAGGAACTCCAGCCCTTGGCTGAGTTACTGAGAGAATGAAGGCGCTCCTCCATATGATGTCGTTTGGTCTGAAAACCTTTCTGGGCCATCGTGGCGCCGGTATATGTTGCGCGATCGTCATGGTGATTGGTGTCCTCGTTTCTTTCCATGTTGCTGCCGCCCCAGTCGCGGTGCGGCTTTCGGAGGGCACGACCCACGGTTTTCTTCTCGTGAGGTCGCTTGCCGGGGAGGTTATTGGCCAGGGTGAGATGACACAAGTAGTCAAAGAAGGAGATCTGGTCGAAAGCCATTTGGTCTTCAACTTCAAGGACGGCTCTCTACACGATGAGAGAGTGACCTTCTCACAACAGCGTGTGTTTACAATGCTCCACTATCATCTGGTCCAGCACGGCCTGTCGTTTCCGGACCAGATCGATGTCTCGATAGACCGCAGTTCGGCGGAATACAAAGTTCGCGCAAAAACGGGGGAGGATGGGAAGGAGAAGGTGCTGACTGGAGCGTTTACTCTGCCCAAGGATGTGTATAACGGCATTTTTGTCACGATGTTGCTGAACCTGCCGAAAGGCGCCAGTGAAACGGTGAACGTTCTCGCCTTCACGCCGAAGCCAGAGGTCATCAAACTGGAGCTGCTTCTTATGGGTGAGCACACTGTCCGCATAGGCGAGCAGTTACGTAAAGCGGTGCAGTATAGCTTCAAGCCGGACATCGGAATGATCCGGGAGTTGCTCGGCAAGGCCACCGGTAAGATTCCGGCTTCGTTTCACTATGAGTGTTGGGTCCTAGCCGATGAGGTGCCGAGTTTCGTGCAATTCGAAGGGCCGTTGCAACTTATGGGGCCGATCGTGCGAATTGAACTCGTGAGCCCCCGCTTGTCCGCAACGACAGAAAACGAGAAAATTTCGTCAAAATAATGTTGTCTCGGTTGTTTCCGAAACGGTTCACGAAGCCGGGGTTCATCGACAACAACGGCCAGAGTCATGTGCCCAGCGCACTCCTTAATATTGCTCTCCACGACTGTTCCCATTATGAGGCTTCGTTGATTTGGAGTAGGGCCAGCGTGGGATTGCCTGCCATCAGGATTCTTTAAACTGAGCAATTTTGACCAGCCAGGAATCTGTCTCGTGGGATAGACATACCGTCAAAACTCAGAGGATAGGTTACTCATGCCTAACCGTAGGGTACGGATCCACCATCCCGCTGTCTTAGGATTTCTGTTCCTTTCAGCCTTTGCGATGCAAGGCTGCTTGGCTGTGGTGTGGTTGGGCGCGGTTGCGATTGATGTGACCCGGACCAGTGACATTGAGTTCCACCCATTCGAGAATTCATGGTTGGTCGCACCGCAAGAACGGCAGCACCTGGCATCGATGAAGAGTATCGCGGTGATGCCGTTCGTCGGAGATCCAGTGATGGCGCAGCGATGGACCGCTGTGTTTCGAGAAACGACCGATCTTCGTATCGTGAGCCCATCCGACGCGACCCAATATGAGGTGTCCGACCACGGGCAGATAAAGCGGGCACAGCGGATAGGCGCGGAGCTTCATGTGGATTGTGTATTAATCGGGAATGTGACCGGGCAAGAGCCGCAGAAGAGTTTCGTGGGATTAAAGGAAAGTTCCTCTCGGCGGTTGTATCTGCAAATGGTGGATGCGGAAGGGACCCTCATCTGGAAGACTGAACTGCCCTTCACGATGGTGAAGGGGACAAAGGGTATGGATGAGGAATTTGTGACACAGGCGCTTCTGACTCATGTGAGAACACAGGCCATTGAGCTTGGGTTGGCTGACGTAGGAGCGACAACGATGCAGGTTGCGCCACGATCCCTGCGTGATATGCCTGACAATCAACTGGCACGTCCTGTACCTGTAATGGGGATCGAGCGTCCTTGATAGCTGCATCAATTTAACCTCGTTTACTTTGAGTGAAGCATCGTTGATTGTGAATCGAGCGAGCGTGGGGTTATCTGTCGAACGAATTCTTCAAATATGAGCAATTCTAGACAGACTGCTGTCTGTCTAGCCGGATAGATGTAACCTGAATCTACACACGAATTGGCGTGTGTCCAAAGGAGGAAACCATGAGATATTCCGCTATGACGATGCTCGTGTTAGTCATGGGCGTTGCGGCCGGCTGTACAATATCTAACACCGCCAGTGATTTGCGCGGCATCAAAGGAATGGATGGCGACAAGCTGACGCACATCAATACGAGGAACTTTGCCGTCCATCTGTTCATGACCAAACCGCTCGTAGGAGATGCGACACTGAACACGACAGTCCAGAGTTTCGCCGATGAAGCCAAGAAACATGGTGCAACGAAGGTTCGAATCGTACAGTCGGACGAGACGGTCATGTGGTATTTTCCTCCCCTCTTGGGATTCATTTTTACCCCGGTGTACTCGAGCGTCGCGGGAGATGCGCTGCTTCCCTAATGGAGGGGCAAATTGAGCAGCCCCGGTTTTATGGACTCCGCTGGAGAAGCGGCAAGATGGCTTGCCGAGCCGAAAGCTGGGGGGATCCCTTCTGAGCGGTGACCAAGGTCAAGCATGACGTGGTGAACTCGGCGCGTAGTTGTTAGCAGTGTCCACGAAGGGAGAGCGACAGCGTGAGCCAAGCGATGTCAAACCAGTGGGTCGTGGAGCCGGGGGCTTGGCCCCCGGTGAGGTCCGCACAACTCAACTCAATCTTCACTAGCCATGCGCTCCACGTCGCGTATGTGGAGACGGATCGGATAGATACCTTTCTGAAATCTTCGTCATCCACAGTTCTGGGCATCGTTTTCCATGATCGGAGTATCAGGCCCTCCAATCGCATAGGTGCTTATCCGGTTATCTGCCTCAATACCCCGCAATTGAACGGGCCTTCATTGGCCGAAGTGTGGACGAGCACCCTGCCGCTCACCTATCACCAGGCCGATGGGATCCACTGCGGAATGAACGATGAGGTGCTCTTTGGCGCCTTGCAGCTGGAAGAAAGCCCAGGCACGTTGCTGGACAACGTGACCTACACTGCCTATCGACGCCTGCTCGTCCAAGCTCGTGCCCTAGGCTACCCGCATCTGTTGCGGATGTGGAACTACTTCCCTCATATCAATCGTGAATCTGACGGGCTGGAACGGTATCAGCGATTTTGCGCCGGTCGGCATCAGGCTCTAGCCGAGGGCCTGATAGGCTTTCCACACACCCTGCCTGCGGGGACTGCTGTCGGAACGATGTCCGGCCCGCTGAAAATCCATTTCTTGGCGTCTAGGTACCCAGGAACACACGTCGAGAATCCCCGACAGGTGAGCGCGTACGAATATCCGGTCATCTATGGTCCGAGCAGCCCGTCGTTCGCGAGAGCCTCCCTGCGGCCATCCATCTCCGGATCCCACCTGCTCATCGCCGGTACGGCGAGCGTGGTCGGTCATGTGAGTGTACACATCGGTGATCCGTATAAACAGACCTTGGAAATCATGCAGAACCTCAATGCCCTGCTCACACATACTGAGCAGCTCCACGGAATTACGCGCGGACAGTGGTATGGGCAGGCCCTCTTCAAGATTTATATTCGATACCCAGCACACGTTGCGATGATCCGCGACATTCTCCAGGAGCAACTGCCTTCCCATACTCAGGTTCTGTACCTTCAAGGAGACATGTGCCGAAGCGAGTTATTATTGGAGGTCGAGGGCATCCTGGGTCAAGAACGGACCATTTACATGAGCCAAACAGTGTCGCCGACTCGCGTTCGTCTCCGGCAACCTGCGACGTCCCAGCATGCGCAGGCAGATAGGCTCAGGATCGTGTCGTCGCCAGACTCTCTTCCACATGCTCTCTGAGCCTCAGGATTGATCCCAACATCGGCATCACATGCGTTCACAGGTTCACATGCCATGGCACTTCACCATTGATGTGGACTGGGTTCCCGGGTCCGAGGCCGGACTGGAAGGCTTACTGGACTTCTGTGATCGACGGAAGCTCAAGGCGACGATTTTTGTTGCCGGACGGTTTGCGGAAACCTATGCGGATCTGATCAGAGATTGCCGACGGCGAGGGCACGAACTCGGTACGCATGGATGGCAACACGGTGGCCTCGAGAAAGACGAGGATTTCAGGTCGGCCGGGTATGACCAGCAGCGAGAATGGATTCGACTGGCCACGGAGGCCGTGGAGAAAGCCTCAGGGGTTCGCCCCGTCGTCTTCCGCGCACCGAGCTTGTGGGTCGGCGAAACGACCTTGCGCGTGCTCGAAGACGAGGGATACCGCTACGATTCATCTGTTCCGGCGAACCGATTTGATTGCGGATTCGGCCGGGTGCACTACCTGAAATACTTTCGTGCGCCGAGTGGGCCGTATCGCCCGTCGTCTTATCGCCTGAGCCTTCCGGGACACAGCTCAATCATCGAAATGCCTCCGTCAGCGTTCCTGCTCCCCATCAATATGGCGACGCTCAGGGTGCTCGGTCTGCCGGTGATGAAGTGGATGATCCGCCGGATCTCCCAGCGTACTTCCCGGCTGGTGTTCTATTGCCACCCGCACGAATTCGTGCTGGCCCACCAGCAAGCCTTCCCCCGCAATATGTCCAAATGGAATATGAAGGGCATGACACCGGAGAATTTCTCCATCCTCGACCGATTTGTCGACCACATGCTGCTGGAAGGATATTCACCTACGTTGTTTTCACACTCGTTTAGTCAGGCGTCTGCTTCGTAGTATGAAGCACATGCCAGCACGCGACTTCTGCCCGATGCGCGAGGATGTTCACGCGCGCGGCTGATCTTGCCGGCAACCACCGTGAGAGAGTCACAGCCCTCCCCTTCAGATCTTCAATATATTCTCAGATTGTGAGCGATTCTGATCAGTCTGACTCCGATCCGAGTGGCATGCTGTAACCATCATCCGCGGTCGTCCAGAGGAACGTGCTCCTGCACTACTCCGTCAGGACTCGTTCGATACACCAAGGGGTAGCGAAGGGAGTTTCACATGTTGTACTACGCGTTGATGTTCTTGCTGCTAGGCGTTGTGGCGGCTGCGCTGGGTCTGTCAGGGATCGCTGCGGTCGCGACACAAATTTCATGGATCTTATTCGTGGTTGGAGTCGTGCTCTTGATCATTCACCTCGTGATGGGGCGTACGTCTCGAGCAACTTAGCGGGAAGCGAAAAACTAGTTCGGCACATCGGAAAGTCGAGGGCCTGCACCTGCTCGACGGGCAAGACCGCCGGGAGAGGTAGAAACAGAGCGCACACCTCATGCATGTCCGGCCCCTCACACTTGTCGCGTGTCATTCCGCCATTTCGCGACGAACCGTCATGAATATTGTGGAGGGGGGCGCGGAGCAGAGAGTGTACTCGACTGAAGCGGGCGTTGCTGTCTCGATCGTGAGAGCAACGCCTAGTATTCTTTACCGGAGAGCCTCTCCGTGATCCCCCGCCTGGCGTTGTGTCCCGCAACTCAGAGGTGCGGTTTGTGTCAATCGAGTCTGCGCGACCTCCTCAACTGCGTGATACTCGCTCGGCACGGATGAGGTCTGTCCCATGAGCAAGCGGTACAGTCCAATTGGGTACATGCCCTTGGAAATAAGTTTCCACCCCACCATACAGGTAATGAGGGCGATATCGAGCACCGGCCGAAAATAACTCGGCCGCGCTCCAGGTCGGCGCAGTGCTTCAATGGAAACCGCCAGGCTTCGATGTCCTGCACGTGTGGCCTCGATCAGAATTTCGCTTTCGAAAACGAAACTCCTGATTTTTCCATGTTTGATCTTCACACAACTCAACAGCGATGCGGGATAGACACGAAAGCCCGACTGACTATCTGCAAATGAACAGCCCGAGGCCCAGGAGATCCAGAAATCTGCCACACGGTTCGCGGCGTAACGCCAGAAGGCCGCGCGTCGCTGATCTCGACGGCGCGCGCCGATGATCACATGATCAGGAAAAAGTACAGCTTCAGTGAGCAACCTTGGAATGTCTTCCGGCGCATGCTGACCATCGCCGTCCAGAGTCACAACTCCAGAGGCTCCAGCTGCCAATGCCTGCTGAAAGCCACACCACAGGCTGGCGGCCTTTCCACAGTTCGTTTGATTTCGCAAAACTGACACAGGCAAACCAACCAGGACCTCTGCCGTGTCATCGGTGGATCCATCATCCACGACGATCACGTTCTCGCTCTGTCGGATCGCCCGCGATGCCACGTCCCTAATCGTGGTGGCCTCGTTGTAGGCGGGGATCACAACCCAATACTTGGCCATGACGTTGGCCTCCGAATGTGTATGGGCGTTCATACCATCCCTCCGTTGAGACCGATCACTTGGCCGGAGATATAGTCGGCCTTTTCGGAGGCCAGGAATCCGACTAGGTAGGCGACTTCTTGAGGCGTTCCGGCTCGCTTCATCGGTACCAGAGCCTCGATCTTTTCCGGTTTGCAACTCTGCTCGACCATCCGCGATTCGATAAAGCCCAGCGCAACCACATTGACGGTGACGCCACGGGAGGCGACCTCCCGTGCAAGCGATTTCGATGCGCCGTGGAGCCCCGCTTTGGCGGCTGCGTAATTCGTCTGGCCTCGATTGCCGAGCAGAGCCGAGACCGACGAGATCGTGATGATCCGTCCCCATCGTGTGCCGATCATTGGAAGGAGTAATGGCTGAGTCACGTTGAAAAATCCTCCCAGCGAGACCGCAATCACATGGCTCCATTGGTCCGCCCGCATGCCCGCCATCGGGGCATCGTCGTAGACGCCTGCATTGTTCACGAGCACCTGGATCGGACCGCCTTCCAAAAGCTGTGTCAGGGCATGTTGGGTGGCCTGGATATCGCTGACATCGAAGGAGACTACGCTGGCCGATCCGCCTGCTCTGATGATCTGATTGACCACCTCTTCAGCCCCGGCGCGATTGCAATGCGCATGGACGATGACGTGCAGGTCCTCCTGCGCCAGTTGCCGGCTGATCACGGCACCGATTTGACCGCTGCCACCTGTGACCAAGGCTCGCTTCATGATGGGTGATCGAGATACTTGAGGAATATGGATGCCCGCCCATCCAGGTACGTTTCTCGCCCAACCGACACTCGAAACGCATAGATGAAGCTCTTCACCTCGCCGACTAAACGGGTCGCCTGAACCATCAAGTCTCCCTTCACGTCGTCCAGACGAATGGCCCGAAGCGTCAGATTCTTTACAGCTCCCAGGTATCCCACGGTGAGTCGACGCTCCTTGCCTTGCTCCAGAAGTCCGACATGCACCGCCATCGCCTGCGCCGCATACTCCAGTCCGCAGATCGCCTCC
>DATNCR010000106.1:0-4968 GCA_035607135.1 Nitrospiraceae bacterium | reverse complement strand
ATGTGTTTTCCGTCAAGCAGACGAGTCCGACAGGCGCCAAGTGAAGGCCATCCCATGATCACCTTCATGAACCTTTATCCGTGGAGTGTGGAATGAGTCTGCCGCCCGACAGGCTGAGTTCCGGTAATGGACAGTTCTCCGACCATGAGCGGGCAGCCGTCTACCGAGTGATTTTCGAGCGGCGGGACGTCCGACGCAATTTTGTGCGGACGCCGATCGCGGACGATGTGATTGCGAGAATCTTGACCGCAGCGCATCACGCTGGATCTGTTGGGTTTATGCAGCCGTGGGATTTTGTGGTCATCCGTCAACGCGCGACGAAGCGCGCCGTGAAACAGCTCTTCAAAAAGACGAATGCAGAGGCGACTGGACGTTATGAGGGGGCTCGCGCAGCCCTCTACCGGAGTTTGAAACTCGAAGGTATCGAGGAAGCGCCGGTCAATATTTGCGTGACCTGCAGCCGTCAGCGCGGCGGTCCGCATGTACTGGGGCGCTCCACTGTGCGCGAGACGGATTTATACAGCACCTGTTGTGCGATTCAGAATCTCTGGTTGGCAGCACGAGCGGAAGGTGTCGGGGTCGGATGGGTCAGTATTCTGGACCACAGAGCATTGAAACAGGTCCTCGGCATTCCCAGGCAAGTCAAAGTCCTGGCCTATCTCTGTCTCGGCCACGTCTCCGAGTTTGCCCCCCAGCCCGATCTGGAAACGGCAGGATGGCGGAGCAGAATTCCAGTTGAACAACTCATCCATCATGAGTTCTGGGGAAGCAAGGCAGCATTCACTCCACCGGATCAAGAGCGTGGGAAAAGATAATGTGGAATCAATCACTGACGTTCCTGCTGCAAGGAGCACTGGAAGATCATATTCAACGGCAACATGTTCTTGGCGCCGTGGTGGCTGTAACCGATCAGGATGGTGGGCCTGTCGTGTGTGCCGCTGGTTTTGAGGATCTTCATCGTTCACAGCCAATGAGGGCGGAGAATCGTTTTCCAATCTGGAGCATCTCCAAGACATTTCTGGCAGTCGTGGTGCTGAGGCTTGCGCAGCGAAAGGTGCTTACGCTGGAGGATCGGTTGGATGGCTGGCTTCCTGAGATTCCGCTCTCACGGTCCATCACCATGCGCCAATTATTAAACCATACAAGTGGCCTGCCGGATTACGGTGCGTTACCGCTGTATGCGCAGGCTCTCCGAGAACGCCAGGTTGCATGGAGTTTTGGACAGTTTATCGAACACACCTGTACGAAGGACGTCGTATCTGATCCTGGTGAAGGTTGGCGATACTCTAATATCGGCTATATGGTCCTGCGCAGGATCATCGAAGTTGCGACTGGTCAGTCTTTGGCCGCGGTCATTCAATCCGAGATCACGGGTCCCCTGCAATTGACGAAGTCAGCGGTTGTGCAATGTTCCGAGGACTTCAAGTCATTGACACCCGGGTACAGCCGGTTTCTCGATCCGACTTGTGCAGCAACGGATGTTCGGGAGTGGTATGACCCTGGCTGGGTTGCGCACGGGTTTTTGGCTTCGTCGGCAGCAGAGGTGGCTCGCTTCCTTCACAGCCTGTTTGCTGGGAAATTGCTCGATGCCGGCCATCTCACCGAAATGTTGCACTTGGTTCCTGTGCCGGTCCGCTCGTCAACTGACCAGGTTGGTTATGGACTAGGGATCGCCGGAGAAACAGACCAGACGTTTGGTCCCCACTTTGGTCATGAAGGGGCCGGACCTGGATACCAAGCAATCGTCTCTCATGTGCCGGCACTCTGCGATCGAAGCATGACGATTGCCGTGCTCTGCAACGGTGATGAGTCTCAACCCAGACAGATTTCTGATGCGCTGTTGCACGTGCTGTTCCGGCATTTCCATGAACAACAAACCGTACGGACCTGATGGTCTAAGTTCCACTCTGTGAAAGAACAGCAGGGGAGGCAGGATGCGTATCACGAAGGTCTATACGAGGACCGGGGACGCGGGAAAAACGCGGCTGGCCGGGGGGCAGCAGGTGTGGAAGGACAGCCTCCGAGTTGAGGCCTACGGCACACTTGATGAGGTGAATGCGGTGGTCGGAGTGGTGCGGGTGATGAATGCCGAGATGGCCGGGGGTCATGCCCAGGCCGAACAGCTCGAAGAAGATCTCCGATGGATACAGAATAAACTCTTCGATATTGGGGGGATACTTGCGACAGCCCCTGGCCAAACGTTCAAGAACATGCCACAGGTTTCGGAGAAAGATGTCACGAAGCTCGAGAAGATCATCGATCGTTGTCAAAAAGATTTGGCTCCGCTCAAAGAATTCATTTTGCCTGGCGGGGGGAAGGTTTCGGGATTTTTACATCAGGCAAGGACGGTGTGCCGCAGGGCAGAACGGGTCTGCGTCCATCTTTCACGGGAAGAGACGGTCGATGCGGTGCATATCAAATTCGTGAATCGTCTGAGTGATGCCTTATTTGTCCTGGCACGCTGGGCAGCCAAGACACAAGGAGAGCCAGAGTTTCTCTGGGAACGCGACGTGAAGAAAACGGCAGGCTGATCGTATGAGGAAGATTAGTAAGGGGCGTGGAAAGTTGATTCTCGTACTCGGCGGCGCAGCGTCCGGCAAGAGCCATGCGGCACTCGATTTGGCTGGTCAGGCAGGACCAAGGGCCTTCGTGGCGACCGGTCAGGCACTGGATCGGGAAATGAAAGCGCGGATTGAACGGCATCAGGCCACACGCTCGTCTGACTGGGTCACGGTGGAAGTTCCGACAGACATTGCTAAATGGTGTATCGAGAATGGCAAGGATTATCAGGTAATTGTAATAGATTGTCTCACGTTATGGTTGAGTAATTTGCATAGGCCACGCCTGCGTGAGTTTGCCGTGTCTGACGCCATGGCCAAGATGCTTCACGCCATTCGAGCGACACGTGCCCGTGTCGTGATCGTGAGCAACGAATTGGGGCTGGGGCTTGTGCCGGCGACGAAAGCGGTCCGGGCATTTCGCGATCTGGCCGGGAAGGTCAATCAACAGGTGGCAGCAGAAGCTGATGAAGTCTATCTGACGATCAGCGGTCTTCCCATGCGTGTGAAGTAAGAGGACTGTCGGGAATGTTGATTCATGAAACCATTAACCGGATTCAGCCGATCGACCCTCAGCTCTTGGTCCAAGCGCAGGTACGCCTGGATCGATTGACGAAGCCGATCGGTAGCCTGGGCAGACTTGAAGACTTGGCTGCGCGGTATGTCATGATCACGGGTGAGATAAAGCCACAGGTTCCGCGTGGAGCGGTCTTTACCTTCGCTGCCGATCATGGGGTCACGGTGGAAGGGGTCAGTGCCTATCCCTCGGCGGTGACTCCTCAGATGGTCTTGAATTTTCTGCGTGGAGGCGCGGGAGTCAATGTGCTGGCGCGCCATGTTGGCATCGAGGTTTGCGTCATAGACATCGGCGTGGCCTTCGACTTTGAATCGGTCCCAGGCTTGATTCATAAGAAGGTCATGCCTGGAACGAAGAATTTACTGATCAAACCAGCCATGAGTCCTGCTCAGGCCGAGCAGGCATTACAAGTAGGGATCGAACTGGCCACTGAGGCTGCACAGCAGGGCATCGGCTTGATCGGCACCGGCGAAATGGGGATTGGCAACACGACCGCCAGTTCGGCGATTACCGCCGTCATGACCGGCCGATCTGTGTCGGAAGTGACAGGACGAGGAACGGGGATTGACGATGCCAGTCATGCGCACAAAATTGATGTGATTCAGCGCGCGCTCGATCTCCATCGGCTAGATTCAACACATACGATGGAAGTACTCGCCAAAGTTGGTGGGCTTGAAATCGCCGGGTTGGCCGGTCTGATGCTTGGCGCAGCGGCGGCTCGCATCCCGGTGGTATTGGACGGATTCATCGCTGGGGCGGCCGCATTGATTGCCGTGGGTCTGCAACCGCGCTGCAGAGACTATCTTATTGCGTCCCATCGGTCAGTCGAACGAGGCCATCAGGCGATACTGGATCATCTTGGACTGAAGCCCTTGTTCGATCTCGATCTTCGTTTAGGGGAAGGCACCGGCGCCTGTCTCGGCATGGGTCTGGTCTTTGCCGCGATCAAGATTTTCATGGAGATGGCCACCTTTGATGAGGCGGGCGTGTCGGAGCGCACTACGTGACCACGGTGCTGCGAACGTTTCTGTTCGCCTGGCAGTTTCTCACAGCGGTTCCACTCAGTCACTCGATTCACGATGCCAAGCCGGAAGAGTTGGCTGCCTCCATGAGTTGGTATCCCTTGGTGGGGTGTCTCCTTGGTACGCTGCTGTTCACGGCGGATTTGTTCCTGACGCACGTCTTTCCCACCCAGGTCACAAGCGTGTTGTTAATGGTCCTGCTTATTGGCATCACACGGGGGCTTCACCAGGATGGTCTGGCTGATATGGTGGACGGCCTCGCAGGTGGGCGAACCCCTCAGGCTCGTCTCGCGATCATGCGGGACGCGCGTATCGGTGCGATCGGCGCAACGGGGCTGTTTCTCGCGCTTGGCCTGCGATATGCCGGAATCAATACGTTGCCGGCTGGTGAGCATCTGGCGTTGTTGCTTGGCATGCCGGTGGTCGGCCGGTGGGCAATGGTCGTCGGGGCTTTCCATGTCACCTCTGCACGTTCGGAAGGAGGATTGGCTCAACCCTTCCTTGCGTACTTGTCCTGGCCACACGTTTGCCTGGCAACGCTCACCGCAGGACTCGTATTGACCTGGTTGTTGGGGCCATGGCCTGCATTGTGCTGTCTCCTCCTCGGCGCGGGGCTTGTTCGTCTTTCCACGGTCTGGTTCCACCGCATGTTCGGCGGTGTGACGGGTGACTTGCTCGGGGCGACAAACGAGGTCGCAGAAATTCTCTTTATTTTGATCGTTCCCGTGGTGCTCTTCCGATGACCGGAGGCGAATTGGCAATGGCCTGCGTCTTGGACGCGGCAATCGGTGATCCGCGCTGGTTCCCCCAC
>DATNCR010000072.1:0-11890 GCA_035607135.1 Nitrospiraceae bacterium | reverse complement strand
CTTCTCTGCCCACTGCAGCGCAAATACCACCACGACCGTAGTCACAATGGCCAAGGCCATGCCTCGCATGTCTATCGACACGCGGTCGGTCAGATGAGCAGAGTCTGACGACGACGTGCTCTCTATGGGAGGGCATGCTTCTACTGAACCGGCCGGCATACTTTGCGGTTCAGGATTCGAGTCAGCGACAGGGTTTACGGCGATACCGTCCATATCAACACGATCCTGGAATATACTCTTCCGATTCAAGCTGATGGCAAGGCTCTGCCCCGCAGAGGGTTCGTTGCACACTGCCTGGAATATTGGTGACGGTCTGGTCAAAAGTGCTCAGATTGGACGAATTGAAGCGACCGGTATTTCGAACCTGAGAAAGGATTGCTGGCGACGGCTGTAGGGACCTTAGTGTTTGGCGGTTCGTGAAGCGGGCGACTGCGGCTCGACAAGGAGACGACGTCTGGGCACCGCCACAGGCTTGAGCGACGTCGGGCTCGTCTCATGGCTCCGGTCACGATCTTTCGGCGCGGCTCGCCTATCTCTCAGATCATAGACCACTATACGCCTGCCTTGGAGGTCCTCCGGCTCTGCAGGTTCCCAAAGGTCCACTCACGAACCCGATATTTCAAAGCGCTGGTGTTCATTGAAAACCCGCTCAACGTCCTTGATACGAGCCATGTGCACAATCCCGAGGCCGAGAGAATGGCCCCACTCATCCCTCAAAACTCGCAGAAATTTCTCGTGTGTCCATCAGAGAGTAGTCTCTTTGACAATGGGGAGCGGACTCTCAGGAGTACAGACCTGAACCGTTGTCTGTCCCAAAAGGCCCTCCTCCAGGACTATCACGATGCGTGAGCCTTCGTGGGAATCCCGATCCGCCAGCCCGAAGCCGCGAAGCAGGATCTTTCGACCCGCTTCAACCATGTCGCGCTTCAATTCAAAGAGCTCCCAGATGTTGGCGTTTCTGCGGTAGTCCAGAGTCTCTTGGATTTGAACACGAAGCTCGCTCACCCACCCCGGGAGCGTCATGGTGGCGGGGCCGGTCTCCGTCTGGTCGAGGTTGCCTGTCAGTTCCAAGGCCCGGCGATTCATATGCCCCAGGTGACGCCTGTGCGAAAAGACCAGAATGCCTGGGATCGAGTTTTGAGATGCACTCTTCGTGGTCGAGGCAAGGGAGGACAATTCATGTCCAGGCTTCTCGTGGGATTCTTTGTCTCCTCGTTTCCCGGATCGGTCGTTCATCAGTGAATGCCTCGATGGTTCGGAAAGAGGGTTGCCGCGATCTTGCAAGCATTGATCACCTCATGTGACTTTTATCTGTTCGGTCGCAAGCGCTGCACACCGCTGATGGCCCATTTTCTTGGACAACAAATGTTCGCCCACTCTAATTTGAAGCCAGATTGCAATCTGCTCAGAATTGCTCAGTTTGGTGAGTGATTTATTGAGAGACGGGGCGCAGGCGTGCTGGGAATGATGTTACCCAAGCAATTTAAGACTTTAGGCGAAGCTAGTCATCTAGTCGTACAGAGACAATATGCACATTGATCCTCTAAGGGGTTACAATGGACTGCCATATGCTGAGGGTGGCGTTGTTCTTTTTCCAGTCGACCTGATTCTGGTCGAGAAGAAATGCGAATGGGTGATCGCGTGCTCTCTGCACGCACTCACAAGCATCCATGAACGTCTGTTCCATTCCTTCGGCACATATGTGAATCGCTTGGCTACCACCGCTTCCTCGACCCGGGTCCATCGTGAATCATAGGCAGGAGAGGCTTGCCCCTGGATCCCTTATTCTTATTGAGCGGCGACGTCATGACCTCGGCGACCCACTGTGTTATGTCACTATAGTGAGAAACCACCATAAGAAACAGACGATTGCGACAACCACACCCACGAAGGCGTAGGTGTCGAGCCTTCTCATGGTCCTAGGTGTAGGCCTTGCCCATCCTACCGGCCGAAACTGCATGTAGCTCATGGTGCCCTTCTTTCGTGGCAAGGTGTGAGGCACAGCCGTCCTACCTCTGTCAGTGAACACGCCCATTCAAGCCGCCGCCTCAGGCGACAGGCTGTTCCGTCATCCGCGATTGCGGCATGCGTTCCGCCACGCCGCACCCAATCTTGGACTGGACGCACGTTGGGCACAGATGCGGCCCCAGGGCTTTCGAGGTGTAGCACACCTCCAGATCCCTTGAGCCGCATTCACAACAGAAGACGAGGTCTACACGGGAGATGTTTTGGGGAAACCGAGCCGCTCCGCAGGTCACGATATCACCTCCGCTGGTCTCAAACAGACGACGATGTGAACCCCAGCATACTGAGATGACAGATGTAATTCTGTTCGCAATTGCTCATGTTGACAAAATGATTCAGACGGCGCGCAGCACGGAATACTGGGCGGTTAGCTGGCGAGGGACGCTGGACGGTAATAGCGCCAAAAGATCAGGTCGACGGGATGGGTTGGTCTGCTTGATCTGGTCTGTCTGGTTTATTTAGTTTTCCTTGATCGTTTCGCTCGCCCCGGTCGGTGACCCAGATGAATGAGATGAACCACACAAACCAAATAGACAAAACAATCCTCTATATATCGTCCCCCACGACTAGGTTCTCGAATTACTGGTGATCTGTCGCGAAGGCGGCGGCAAGCTTCTGCTGAATTAATTCTTGCCAGGTGAGCAGTATTGAGCATCTCGTTGCCGGTCTTCTACCCATAATGGCCAATCCGTCGATGATGTGGGGAAGATAAGACCATATAGATAGGCAGACTGAGACATCGCACCTAACCGTGGAAGAAGACATCATGAACGCGGATCAACTCAAAGGGAAATGGATGCAGTTCAAAGGTGAACTGAAACATAAGTATGGCAAGTTTACCGATGACGACTTGCAACAGATCGAAGGGAATTACGACACGTTTCTCAGCAAAGCCCAGGAGCGGTATGGCGATAAAAAAGATGAACTCATGAAGTGGGCGCCTGAAGCCACAAAACAAAAGACGCACTGACGGGAAGTACGCAAGATGAAGGCGATAGATCACCGAGTCATTCCACATTCCATGTAAAGGGGAAATCATGAACACACGTTATGTCCTGACACTCTGTACGGCTCTGGTTATCGGTGGGGCCCTCATCACCGGATCGGCAAACGCTCGCGACAAGGCCGACGAGAAGACGTCGAAACATTCCGAAGGGAAAGAAGTTTCCGGGAACCAGGGGCGCACACTCGAACTGCGCCAACATGATCAACGGCCATTGAACGAGCACTCACCCAACGGAAAAACCCCTGTATCTGTTCCAGAGCCTACCACGCTGCTGTTGCTCGGTTCCGGCCTCGTGGGTTTAGCTGCGTGGCACTTTCGGAAGAGAAGAACAGGTGCGTTATAACCTGTCAGCCGGAAGCCACGAAGGAAACGATGTACTGACGGGAAGTCATGAAGAAAGATAGACCCCTCGCATGCAACACAATCACATACAAGAAGCCTCCATCATGAAAATGCTCATCGGGCTGTTCGCGTTCGCAGTGATCATCGGTGTCGGAATGGCATCCTACTCCTACGGGGCTGGCGACATGGCAGCCCCAAGCACTCAGACGGTCAATGGAGACCTGTTGAAGATCGATGGAGAATTTTACGTGGTGAAGGATATGACAGGGAAAGAAATCCGCCTGCATGTAGACAAAACCACTGTCATGGATGGGGCCATCAAGGCCGGCGACAAACTTGAGGCCCAGGCTACGGAAAAAAACCACGCCGCGTCCATTAAGCATGTCCAGCCCAAGATGTAGGTTCTGGGATACGACTGTAGACGTTCGGGCATAGATATTGGGCCAGTCCACGTGACTGGCTCAATCCGCACACAGAAGAGTTGGCCTCTTAGAAATCTGAGGGGTTCCAACACTTGGAGGATTGTCACATGCGCAACATCACGTTGAGGGGCCTAGTAGGAGTATTGGTTCTCGCAAGCACAGAATTCATGGTGTCCGCCTGTAACACCTCGAAAGCCACAGTTGAGACGTTCGCCAAGTTCACATCGAGCACGAGCCCGGGGGAATGGATCAATGCCGACGGCGTCATACAGGAGAGCCAAAAGGCGCGTCTGTTTACCGCTGTCGCGTTTGAGAATCTGGAGCAGGACATCGCACGTGGGAATGGAGAATATCTCACGTCGTTGGCAGTGTTGCTGAAAATTCCGTCCGGAAAACAGGACGAGTTTATGACGCGTTCGCAAAGCAACTATTCTCTCCTGTTCGCACCTGACATACGTACAGCAGAAACAATGTTGGCAACGCTGACAAGCAAGAGAGAAGACCTCCGGGCTGATAGCCAACGATTGGAGTGAGGTTTACGGAGTAGAGGAGTAAAAGTTTTTGTCGCGTAGTCTTCGGGGTGCGCACGGTCTGTGCTTACCCGTTGGTCAACCTGATCGACATGGTGTCCAGGCTCAAGACCACGACGAGCATTGTCATGGCGTGAGAGGCTTCTCACGGTGCCGGTGGGATATCGCGATGGTCCATAAGAGCGATCTTCTTGGATAAACGGAACGTTCCTTCCTTCTGTGCGGATGTTTGATTGGCTCCGATGCGGCTCACCCACCAGCGTCCCTCCCCTTCTGAAAAATCTGGCGAGAACTCGACGGTAAATCCACCCTCTCGGTCATTCTCCTTCTGAAACCACATGCCTTGCCAGGTATGACCGATGAGCGAATGTGTCTCGAATCGTCCGTCCATCCAATTATAGTAACCATTGCCCTGCTCGTCGAGGATCAGTCGAACGGCAAGGGCGTCAATATATTCCCACTCACCGGCAAGAACATGGCAATCTCCGGCCCGACATGCCATCAATGGAGGAAGAGAGTCCGTGGGAATAGCTTGATGGACCGTCGGCTTGGTGCACGCTGCTGCGAGCACCACACAGACGAGAAGGAGAGGAACATGTCCGTTACTCCCTGCCAAGACGATCGACCATACACGGTCAGGAGCTCTCGTGCGACCAATCATATGTCCTCCACTCTCCTCGTGATGTCATGGGAGAGTAGAGATTGTTTTGTGATCCGTTGCTCGAAACATCGGCAAGCATTACCCATATGACGTAGTGCCCTGCAGGCGTTCGCTGAGACAATGACTTCTGCCACATCTGCCCTTGGCCGAGCGAATCGCGACCGGTTTCATTTCCGTGACCGGCATCTATTCAGTTGATCGAGCGAATCGACAGCGCGTGATGCTTTTTGTTCACCTGCGCCTCAATACGATCACCCTTCTTAACTTCTCCCATCATCTGGGTCGTCTTATCTGTATGCAAACGGACTTCCTTGCCGTCCTTCACCTTGACGAAATAGTTCCCGCCTTCGACGCGGGATAGTTCGCCCTTAATCGTCTTGGCGTCTTTCGCGTGATTACTTCCCTTCTCATCGTCCACGTTTGTTTGCTTGTCATCATCAGATTGAAAACCTTGCCGATCAGACACGGAGTCAGTTTTCATCACGTCTGAGGGCGCGGGCGGATGCTCTGCCTGCGCCGCGTTGGACAGCCCGAGACACAGCAAGAAACCACACGAAAGGACACCGACGACTTTTTGCATAGATACCATGGGAGCCTCCTCGGTTGGATGTAAAACAGATAGACAGGCAACGGTACGCTCTTTGGAGTCTTGTAATCTGAGCAATTGTGATCAGGCTACGGGATTTTCTAACTTTAGGCGACGAGTCCCTAGGCCGGGATCGAGACGAGAGAGGTGTCTTGACCTCAATTGTGACTCGGCCGTGACCAGACCCACATACGAGGCGCAATGTCAGGTTGGTTCTCTTCGTTGAAATAGCGCTGGTAGATACCACACCGCTTGCCAAGGGCTCATCCTTTATTAAATCTCCCAAGCTGAGCAATTCTGACCACATCTCTGCCGGGCTTCTCACCATACTTGCAAACGGGGGAAGATTATGGATGATCCGGATCGATCGATACGAACAGTGTGAGAGGGCCATCTCACACAGGAAGCGGAAACCATGCATGCGGATCTACGAAAAGGGACATGGATGTAGTTCAAGCGCTAGCTGAACCTGGCCAGCATGGTGGATAGGCTCATGGCGACATCGGGCGTCGTCAAAACACACATTCAGCGAGACGGAGGGACGGTCAATGGGAAATGACAGAGGGTGTTCACTAGGAGCTGTGGGATTGGCATTTGTGACCGGAGGGTTGGTGGGCGCCGCAGTGGCGTTGATGCTGGCACCACAGTCAGGTCCTAATTCACGGGAGCAGGTGCGTGGGTATGCGCGGCGAGCCGAGGAACAGGTCCAGGAGCTGGCCGAAAAGGCCACCGATCTCATGGACCAGGCAGTGGACAAGGGACACGAGTTCGTCCAGGAGAAAAAGATGGTCTTGGCCGAGGCGGTCGAGGCCGGGCGCACTGCCATGCATCGGGAGCGTGAGCGGCTGTCCGGCGAGAAGAAGGCCTGAGGCGGAATCCGGAACCACAGTGGATCGGTGCTTGTGCGACTTCATGTGAAGGACATGGCCATGGAAACCATAGCGATTCTCGGCATTACGCTTATCATTACACTCATGATCGGCGTCGTCACGTTCGCGTACAAGACCCCTATACGACCCGCGAAACGATGATCGAACCCGGCCCTCGCCAAGCCACGGTCAAGGCGATGTGGCGGAATATGATCGGGGTTTGTCCTGGATCTGTCGGTGCAGGATCGGTTGGGTGACACGCGTGAGTACTGGATGGGAGAGACCGTGCAGATCGTAACGTTCCTTGCCAGTGTCATGATGAGCCTGGCGTTGGTGATCGGTTGTGCAGACAGTGCTGAGCAACGGCTGAGGCTGATGCAGAATGAGTTGGAACGGGTGCTTCACACAGCATTGCGCGATGGTGACATCAAGATGCAACGGACCAGCGACCATCTTACTGTCGTGATTGCTGAACGACTGCTCTTCGACGCCGGGAGTCGTGATCTCAAGCCGGATGGTATCGAGATGCTGAAACAGATGGGAGTCCTCTTCAAGAACGCCTCATTCAAGGAAATCCGAGTGGCTGGGCACGGTGACAAGGCCTCGGCCTCTAATGGCTCCAGCCAGTATTTCGAGAGATTGGCCTTATCCAAAGCCCGTGCCACTCAAACGGTAGGTGTGCTGAAGGGGGACGGAGCGGATTCACAAAGCTTTGTCGTTGAATGGTATGGGGATATCCGCCCAATCGCGACCAATGAGACTGAAGAAGGGCGGCAAATGAATCGACGGGTCGAAATTGTCCTGTACGCAGGAATTTGACTGGGCACTCTCATGAGGGCACTGTCACCGTCACGGACCAACCAATATGTTAGAGCTGGAAATGACCTCCATTCTCTTTTTCTTGTTGGGTGCTGTCGCCAGCCTCGCCGTGATCTATTACTCACTCGGGATCGCACGTGAATGGTTGAAACGGAATCGTCCCATAGGCGGTATGATCAGAAGGGCTGCCGTGCCCGATTCGTCTCTCGATACGCACATCGCCACTCAGTGGACTGACGGCCGCTTTCGATTGGACTTCCTTCTGGCACTGATCAAAAATCTGGAAGCCGCGTTGGAGCAGGAAGTGGAGGCGCTCCGCCGGCTCGATCATGCCGATCCTCAGTATGAACACGAAGCCCGTCAGATGGTTGAGCCCAACCTGCGGCGATTCACCTTCGATCAACATCTGCGGGATGAGTGCCGCATGTTGATTCCCCTTCTGCAGTTCTGTGCCCAGGACCTCGCACAATATCAAAGCCGGAATATGACGCAAGAGTTGAACGCCCTCGCCAAAATCCAAGCTGCCATCAAGTTGGCTGACCATGACTGATAAATGTGTCCTCGACACGCATCACGGGAGGTTTTGTCATGAACGTAAGACTCACGTTCGCGTTGTTCTCAATCCTGTTGCTTGGCGCTCCAGTCTATGCACAGAATCCTTGCACAGACTGTCTCAAGGCAGCTCAGGACCAGCTGGCGCAATGCCTCGGTGAGGCCATTAGCCAAGAGGATAAGAAGTCTTGTGCGGAGAGACAACAAGCGAAAGCGAAGGTGTGTGAGAATGCTGCGTGCGTGATTGAACGGGCCAACATCCAGAATAACACTGCCGTTCTCCCACAGAAGCAATAACGGGTCCGTGAGATGAGATTGTGGGACTCGGTCAGTGCAGACGCTCCTTCTCAAGCACTGTCCACGTCGTCGCCTCCTGATTGACAACCTCAGCCCGTTTTTTTAGAATTATTTCCCTAGTTAAGTCAGTACTTTCTGTAAGCGCAACCCCGCCTGTGGGCGGAGGTCTACTGATGGCGCGCAAGCAACCTCCACGATTCAATCCCAAGACCTTTCTCGAAAAAGTCAGCAAGGGAAAAGCTACGCTGACGATCCCCAAGAAACAGATTATCTTTTCACAAGGAGATGCGGCTCACGCAGTCTTCTATATCCATGAAGGCCAGGTCAAGCTCTCGACCGTATCCCAAGAAGGCAAGGAAGCGGTAATCGCGATTCTCGATCGTGGTAACTTTTTGGGAGAAGGATGCCTCGCCGGTCAGCTGGTATGCATGACTACCGCGACCTCGCTGGAGAATTCCACTCTCGTACGCATTGAAAAACAGGCGATGAACGAGGCTCTCCACAACGAGCCCGCTTTCTCCGAACAGTTCCTCGCCTATCTTCTGGCTCGCAATATTCGCATCCAAGAGGACTTGGTGGATCAACTCTTTAACTCCAGCGAGAAGCGGCTGGCGCGAGTACTGCTCTTAATGGCCCATTTCGGGAAGGAAGGCAAGTCGGAGGCAATCATTCCAAAAATCAGCCAGGAAGTGTTGGCCGAAATGATTGGCACCACACGGTCACGGGTCAGTTTCTTCATGAATAAGTTCAGGAAACTGGGCTTCTTGGACTATAATGGTGGTGTCCACGTGCACAGCTCTCTCCTCAGTATCGTCCTCCATGACTAGCAAGACGCAGTAAAAGCCTGCTCGCACTTGCCCAACCCTGGTGCACCGACACGCACCCTTCACTGCATAGCGTTCTCGCTTTACCCATACGTTCTTCCATGCCTGCCAGCGTTCGTCAGCCGTCAGCAAAGGATTATTTTGTGAGACTACTGGGGGTTCCCAAGCGAAGCTTGAATGTCTTCATAGCCCTGGAGCCACCCGCGCACCACATGCCATTTGTCGGTTTTGGAT
Organism: Nitrospiraceae bacterium; assembly: GCA_035607135.1. Lineage (GTDB taxonomy): Bacteria > Nitrospirota > Nitrospiria > Nitrospirales > Nitrospiraceae > Palsa-1315. The sequence goes on along the minus strand of DATNCR010000072.1, from coordinate 2,723 downwards.
TCGAATAGAAGCAAGTCCGGCCTGTTGTTTGGCAACCACGAAAAGTGAAATTTCATCATATCGGTGATTTTATACGAGTCGCATTCTTGAGACCAAATCCACCATTGGGCAATGATTAAGGGTTCCGCTCTCTTGATGGTAAGTACCATGATAAAAATACCTCACGGGTATGGAAGGAGAATTTCTTCTAAGCAGTTGCGAGAGTCACGCGAGACAGCGCCCTCCTACACCGCGACAGGCAGCCAAGGTGGGCTGGTGGTGGTTCGTTGGTAAGGTCGCCAATCGTTAGCAGGCCATCGCGACACCGCCGGCAGGTGCTTGTCGTATAGACGCTCGCAATGTGTTCCAATTCGACGTTGAGATGCGCACAGAGTGGTGGATCAATTCGTCGGTTCCACCTTGCCAATAAGAAGACCACAGCTTGAATCTCTATCATACCAGCAGACTAACATACTGTTAGATCCGTCAAGTGGAAAATGGCGAATTGATCGTGAGGGTGGGCGGAACAACTAAAGGGGCTACGCATGGTGCACCTCCTTGGCGAGCAGAACAGTCGAGAGGGTGTATGGTAGAGTGGATAGACCTGGGAGGGATGCTGGTAACCCTCGAACGGCAAGTGGCGTTAGCGGGGAACGGGAGCCACTGCAGGTAGTGCAGCGATAGTTGTCCACCACAGCGTTCTCATCCCTGTATTCTAATTCGATTGAGATGCTCACAGAGGGGTGGATCCCCTTGTTGGATCGACCTCGGTTGTAGTTCAGCCGCTTCAGCCTTTGTCATGCGACATCTTCAGGTTTCCTCAGCCATTGATGGCGACAGGTCAAATCCAGACAGGCCCACATTCGCACTTGCGGGAGGGTCATTTTTCGGCCGGAGAGCGTCCAACATGTGAACGATGTGGCATTCTGGCTTTGACATCGAGGGCAGCTCATCCCCCCCTCTCGCGCAGATGCAGAAAGTACAGAGCTTGGAAAATCTCCAGCAGGAGGTTGAGAGTTCTGCTGAAGCTCTACTAACTGCTCCATGCTGCGATCACCCTCGTCCATGATGGATGCCCTCCAGATGGACATGCTGCGCCTGCACAATCGCTCGCGCTGTCTTCTATTGCTCACTTCGAGATCTGATTACACGGGGAAGAACGCAGCTCACGGCGTGTGGGTTAATTGGCAGAGAGAAATAAGATGGGGCTATGCAAGGCGGAGTGACAGGGCTGCCCATGCCCCTGTCACTCCGTTCATTACGACAACCGGAATGAGGTAGCCACAACGGCTCGACCTCTTTGGAAGCCAGGCATTCAGATCCGTCATGGTCTCACCGGCATATGCACGAGGCTTCGTGCACGTGCCGTGTTTCCATGGCAGTTTCTCGTTGCAGTCTATGTGATACGGCTCATGCATACTCGGAAAACCCGAGTCTTTCTTTACGGTGTGGAGCTTACCAGGGCAGTTAAAGATGCCGGTGTGATCGAACTGGCTGTTTCATACGCGAGTCGGGGCGGTGAGTTCCTGCGTGGACGACGACGAGAGACTCATGATGGGCACCTCGATTCGAGGTAAATAAGGCCGACACCAGGACCATGGTGATCACGGTCCTGGTGTCGGGCGCGGATGGACGGTCCGCGCCGAGGAGGAGTGTCAGAGGATGCCCCAGCCCAGCACATCGCGCTGTCCTCTTTTATACACTTCTAGAATTTGCACCTGGGGTTTCCCTGTCCCCAATTGCTGGCGCTGATTTCACACGCTTCGTCACGCATTCTTAATCAGTTCTATTTCTCAGTTTGACTAAATGAAGCGAGCGGAAAGTGAGAAGAAAATAGCTCTACTGTACAACCGTTTGTCGAACGCTGAATATCTGCAAGAGGCTCTACCCCCTAGAAGCGCTGATCGATTTCTCAAAGGTTTGACATATTGTTAGCGCCGGTCCAAAAACAAATAGTTTTGACGGGCCTCCGTTGGTTGAAGGCCCTCATTTCAAGTTGAGGAGTGAACCATGCTACCGATGCATTTAATAACTTCGCAAAACACTGTGCTGCCATGGTGGGATCACCAGTGGCACTTATTCCCCGACACGCGATTGATAGAGGAGGAGTGAGGTAGACAACGCTGGAGGATGATTAATTCAATCGTGATGTACCGGAGATACCCAAAACAATTATTTTGGATCCTATTAATTCCAATAATCTTCGAGGAAATCAGAACGCTACCTGCCAGGAATTCACCGCCTATTAACCCCGCCAAATACGCCGCCTTCAGTTGCATGAATGACAGCATAGGATGCCCAGAATGGGCCTTGCTCGTACTTCAAAACTTTCTAGAAAGTGAGCAATTCTGAGCAGATAGATAGTGATCCTGCAGGCATAATCTGAGTGTCCTCAAAGGTTTTCCTCTTTGCCAGGGGGGGTAGACATGCGTACCAAAATCCATGTCAGCGGGTTGTCCTACTTTTGCACCGATGACACGCTTCGTCAGGCCTTTCTCCCGTTTGGCACGGTGGTGCTTGCACAAGTGGTGAGGGATGAACATGGCCATTCTCTCGGCCTCGGGATTGTGCACATGGCGTGTTCTGAGGATGTCGACCGTGTCTTCAATGACCACCAGCACTTCGCAGTATCGGGCTCACGTGTGGATCTCTGGGAACCCGCACACCCAGAGGACTCCCCAGGCGAGCGGGTCATGGCCTTTACGCTGCGAGAAACGCCAGCAGCTCAGACGGACCAGGACGCG
>DATNCR010000065.1:0-6271 GCA_035607135.1 Nitrospiraceae bacterium | reverse complement strand
AATCCTGCGCGCATGCCAAGCATCACTTTGCCTGGTTCTATTCCACCCTGTTCCATCTTCCATTCTTCTGCCTTAGCCTGGCCGCTTAAGACAAGCACGCTTAGCACCATGCAACCCACCAAACTCCAACGAGATATTACGAGACCCATTATAATAGCCCTCCATGCTGTAATGATGTAAATCGGCCTCAGACATGCGTTCTCTCCGCATTAGCAACGCAAGCTTAGTGCCCGATTTCTCCTTGGCTAAATTGTAGTCTGAGAAACGTGGTTACTCAATCAAAATAAATAAAAGCCTAGACCCATCTACATCAGGAAGCATGACTCGCTTCCGACACAGTGTTGTACATGCCACCCTACAGGAGGAACGCCAGCATGAACGTACATGAGAACGAGATGGCAAACCTGACATGGAGCTGAGATTAGTTGATGGCGAGAGACCGCCGCTGTCTCTTAGGGGAAAGGAGAACCGCGACAAAGAACATCAGTGTGGCGAGCAGCACAATGGCAGGACCGGAGGGAATATCCCAGTACGAGGAGATGAGTACTCCAGCAACCGAGCAGGAGACCCCAATAATGGCCGAATACCAGGTTAGTGTCGAGAGACTATGTGTCAGTTGGTAGGCGGTGGAAGCTGGAATCAGGATCATCGCGAAGACGAGGATCGCACCGACGGTCTTGAGGGATATCACCACTGTGAGCGCGACAAGGGTCAGCAAGAGGAAAAATATGCGCCGGGCCGGCACTCCAGAGGCCTCCGCCATTTCTTGGTCGAATGCGATGAAGTACAGTTCTTTCGAGAAGAGCACAATGGCCCCGATGACGACGAAACTTAATCCGGCAATTGTGAGTAGTTCCTCGCTGGTCACAGCAAGCACATTTCCAAAGAGGTAGCCATAGACCTCGGCGTTATAGGTCTTCATCAGGCCGATGAAGAGAATGGCCAAAGCCATAGTGGCAGTATAGAGAATGCCGATCGAGACATCGAGCTTCATCCGGCCTTTCTCTTCCATCCATCCCGTAGTCCAGACCGTGGCAAGACCAAACAGCAAGGCCATGAGCAGTGGAGGCCAACCCATTAAAAAGCCCAGCGCGACCCCGGCAAACGCCGCATGTGCCGTACCAGCTCCCATAAACGCGAGCCCTCGTAACACGACGAAGACACCGATCACAGAACACAACCCCCCCACCATGGCCGCCGCGAGGAGGGAGCGTTGCATGAAGTCGTAGGCGAATAGTTCAAGCATTGTAGGGCACGTTCAATGATGATGGTGATAATCTTCGACGATGACAAGATCCTTCTCTGTAATGACAAGCTCTTTCCCATAGACCTGGCTGAGGATGTCCGCCTTTAGGACTTCGGCAGGAGGTCCTGCGGCATAGAGACGAGTCTTGAGGAGTACAAGCCGGTTGACCCGCGAACGGATCATATTGATGTCATGGGTAATCAAGAGGACTGTCAAACCGAGCTCTTCATGCAGATGCTGCACCAACTCCACGACATTGTGCTGCGTCGTAATATCCAATCCGGTCGTCGGCTCGTCCAGCAACAACACATCTGGTTGCTGGGCCAACGCTCTGGCGATAAAGACCCGCTGTTGTTGTCCACCAGAGAGGTGGCCTAGTGCGCTGTCTCGATGCCCTTCCATGCCCACATGAGCCAGTGCATCTATTGCGATCTTTCGATCTTTTCCAGAGGGTCGGCTGAACACACCTAAAGCGCCGTACCGTCCCATCATCACGGTTTCCAATACCGTGACGGGGAAGTTACGGTCGATCACTCCCTTCTGCGGCAGGTAGCCGATCCTGGCGCGGTGATGACAGCGTAATTCATCACAGGCACAATCGAAAATCCTCAAGTGGCCCTTCAGGGGAGCCATTAAACCGAGGACCGCGCGGCAGAGAGTCGTCTTTCCTGACCCATTTGGACCGATAACCCCTACGAACTCGCCTGATTGAATATCGAGCGAGATATCCTCAAGTGCCACCACCCCGGGGAACCCAAAGGTGGCATGATCGAAATGAATGATGGGGAGCGACTGGCTTGTCATGTCGGTGAGGGCCCCTCTTAGTCCTAGCTGCTGATACTGATACCTAACGCACGCTAGGCCGCGTCCAGCGCGTTCACCAATTGGAGCACATTATAACGGAGCATGTCGAGATAGCTGTCTGTATGCGGGAGACCTCCCGGGAGAGTGGTGAGCACCACCACGCGCGCGCTGGTTTCCTTGGCCAACAGCTCGGGAGTTTTTTGGCTCAGCTGAATTTCCGAGACCACGACTTTGATCCGGTCTTTTTTGATCTTCGCAATAAGCTCGTGAAGGTGGAGCGCCGATGGTTCACTCCCTGATTGGGGTTGGATCGTCCCAACGATCTGAAAGCCAAATCGTCTTGCGAAGTACGGCCAGGCTGGATGATGAGCGATAAATCGCCTATCGCTCACGCGTGTGATCCGTTCACTCAGTTCCCCTCGAAGTTGGTCCAGCTTCCGCAGGTAAGAAGCCTGATTGGTTCGGTACTCCGTCGCATGGGCCGGATCTATCTGAATGAGCGCTTCCGTGATATGCCGCATCATAGTCATCGCATTCTCAGGGTCCAACCATACGTGAGGATTTCCTCTCTCATTTTCTTCGGCGGCATGAGGCGCGCCGTCATGCTCTGGTCTGTCGCGAAGCAGTGCGATGCCTTTGGACGTGGTGACAACCCGCAATGATGCGCTGCCGGCATTCTTCACTAACGAAGAGACCCAAATTTCTAGGCCGATACCGACTTCAAACAGCAGCTTGGCTTTCCGAACTGCGACGAGATCACTAGGTTTGGGAGAGTAGGTATGTTCATTTTCATAGCCACTCAGTAGGGAGGTCACCCGTACGTGAGGACCGCCAACTTGTTCGGTCAGGTCCTTTAAGACCGGAATCGTGACTACGATATTCAGGGGTTCCACAGGAGAGGCAGCGAGGACCAGGGGGGGGGCGAACACACTGTGGCTAACGAGGATCACCCAGAGGAGGCGCACCAATCGAACATCCAACATGGGTGAGGACGCTAACATTGGGTCCTGTCGTTGTCAACGCAATGGCGAGGGGTTGATCGAACGAGCGAGATGCTCAAAACCACAACAAATGGGACACACACTGTGTCCGGTCACGCGCGGCGATCCTAAAACGTCCTGTCCTAGTTGCCCTGGCCATACGGCCTGCAAAGCTGGAGCATGCCGAAATGGTTTTTGTCGCGCAAGAATTGGGTCACAATATCTTCCCTGCTTGACCCCGTTGGATAGTTCTATTAGCGTAGCGATCCTACAGCTCGACTAGACGATCACTGGGGGGTAAAGAATGCACGTCGTAGGACTCATGTCTGGAACATCCGGTGATGGTGTCGATGCAGCCCTGGTAGACATTACCGGGCGAAGTCGCGCTCTGAAAGCGCGGACACTTGCGGCACATACCTTGGCCTATCCACGATCATTACAACAGCGCATTCTCTCCGCGTCAGTTTCTGGGACAGTTGCAGAGGTTTGCCACCTTAATGCGCTGCTCGGTGAATGGTTCGCGAACGCGGCGCTGCTCGTGATTCGACAAGCGAACCTCCAGCCGAGTGATGTGGCGTTGATCGGCTCTCATGGACAAACAGTGCATCACCTTCCACATGGCATCCATGCGCCAGGTGTCGGCGCGATTCGTTCAACCCTGCAGATCGCCGAGCCGGCCGTGATTGCCGAGCGAACGGGAATTACCACCGTGGCCAATTTCCGTTCGCGCGACGTCGCCGCAGGAGGTCAAGGAGCTCCGCTGGCACCTGTCGCACATGCGTTGCTCTTGAAACATGCCCGTCGCGCACGGTTGGTCGTGAATCTCGGGGGCATCAGCAACGTAACGTATGTGCCGAAGGGGGGACACCTCATCGGGGTGCAGGCATTCGATACGGGGCCGGCCAATATGGTGCTGGATAGTCTGATGGTGCGTGTAACCGATGGACGGCTATTGATGGATCGTGATGGAAAACTAGCCATGAAAGGGCAGGTCGATTCACGACTCTTGGGCAAGCTGCTCGCGCATCCTTTTCTGTCCAAGCGGCCACCAAAATCGACCGGGCGGGAAGCATTCGGTCCTGATGTCATCGAGGAACTGATCGCAATTCAGCAGCAACGCAGGCTTTCGATCGAGGATCTATTGGCGACCTGCAGTATGTGGACGGCGAAAGCTGTGGGAACCTCGCGACGGTGGATCGAAGGTGAAATCGACGAAGTGGTGGTAGGCGGTGGTGGAGTCCGTAACCGTGCGATTATGAACCATCTCGCAACAGTATTCGCACCGATTCCTGTCACCACATTTGAGGCCCTGGGGTGGGACAGTAAGGTGTTTGAGGCCGTGGCCTTTGCCCTTTTGGCCTATCAAACCATGACGGGACAGTGGGGCAACATCCCGTCCGTAACAGGTGCGAGCCATCCGGTACTGCTTGGTACGATAGTCCCGAACGGGCCTCGCTGGCGTGAATCCCTTCCCGGGCGATAGCGACACGATGGAGAACATATTCATTGGCCTTGCCATCGCATGTCTGGTTTTCCTGGTTTGGCGGCTGAAAGTCTCGTCAAACACTGGGCTGGCCAGAACAGACGCGTTTGTTCTTCCTACTGGTGTCACACTACGTCCCCAGCCTCTGCTAACTGATGCGGATCTCTTGCTCTACAATCTCATACGTTTAGCCGTAGAAGACCATTATCTGGTCTTTCCGCGGGTCCCACTCTGGTCTGTTGTCAGCGTCGAAGCTGAGGGGGCAGTTCGATCGCAAGTGTTGAGACAGATCGCACTGAAGCAACTCGACTTTGTGTTAGTCCACCCAGGAACAAAGGCCGCAGAGCAGGTTGTATTGCTTGAGGACAGTTTACCTTCTCAGCCACACGAGGTCTCTCGGAGACGGGATATCGAGTCCGTCTTACAGGCAGCAGGCATCGCATTGACCACCTTGAAGCCCCATACATCCTACACAGTCCCTCAACTGGCCCAGCTGCTTGGCGTCAGCGAGGACGAGTGACTGCCACTGAGTATTATCGACGTATCTCCTGCCTAATCTTGATGTGGAACTAGTCAGAGGAGCTGTTACCTGTCAATTGAGGGGTCGGTTCCTCATCTCGCATCGGCGCCGCGTCGAGAGCCTTCCGGGCCAACTCTGCTTCAGCGCTTTCAGGATATTGATCGACCACTCGCTCATACATCATACGAGCTTTTTCGTGATCCTTCAGCCTCGTGTACGTTTGCCCGATCTTTAAAGTAGAGGCAACAAGCTTCGGACTGAGTGGGTAGTAGGACACAACGTGGTGGAAGGATTTCAAGGCTTCCTTGTAACGCCCCAATCGGTACTGACATTCTCCCACCCAATATTGTGCATTGGCTGCCAGCGAGGACTGTCCGTGGAGTTCGAGAAAGAATCGAAAACCAGCCAGCGCAGCCTCGTAATCCCTATGCTTGAACTCCTGCATCACCCGATCATAGAGATGTCGAGACGAATCCTGCATGTTTGAAGGAGCGGCGACTGCGAGATTGAGAGAAAACAGCAACGCAATCATTCCTGGAATCACGATCATCAGAGCCTTCATGATCATACCTCCGTACTGCTCGGCAAGATGCCGGTAACCATCCTCCCGTAATGTCGCAATCGCCGTGCCACCACGGGATGATCTGGTGTCACTAAAAGAGCCACGAATCCAGGACCTTGGCATCATTACACACAAGGAAATGCCGAGTGACTAACCGAGCCTGAGCGACAGATTTGTACGATCTGTGCGGGAGTCCCCCCGCTTGACAGAATGGAGCACACCAGCCGAGAAATGGCTTGAGTCAATGCTTTGCAGAGAACTTGACTTGCCTGCTCGTGGTCGAAATAATGCCCACGGCCACTGAGGTTAGAGTCTCAAGAATAGAACGATGACGGTGAAAGGAAGAAAAGCGTAGCGGAGGGAGCTGGACATGAGGACTGAGCCTCCGCCGAATCCACTCGGCGGAAAGACCCTGATCGTCGACGCGAATGACGGCGACTCATACGTACGACCTAGTGCAGCACTCCTCGATGCGGGGGAGCATGACCAGGTGTTTGTTCGTCCAGGAATCTATGAGGACAAAGTCTTTATCACTGGGCGACCGATTCATTTGGTAGGGGCCGGTCGAGACGAGGTACAGATTTTCTCCCGCCGTGGAGGCCCCCTCTATCTTCAGCAAGTCCCAAGCGGTCGAATCTCCGGTATCACGTTTCGATACGTCGGAAGCGACCAGAAT
>DATNCR010000055.1:0-4412 GCA_035607135.1 Nitrospiraceae bacterium | reverse complement strand
GGAACGGCGAGCAAAGTGGTTGAGCAGACGGTGACCGAATCCAAGCACGCCGGCACGATCAAGTTCATGAGCTTCGATGCCAAGAAGAATGCCGACTTTCCCAACGCCGGGATTGCCGTCCAGAATAAAGAGGGCGAATGGGTCGTCATGAATCGGAACGCCAAGATTGCCATTGTCGATGAGACAGGGCGTGAGCGCGAGAAGTATGGGGTGGTCTATGGCGCCAAGATTAAGGTGAAAAATGGGGGTCGTGTCGAGGTGGGCCAGAAATTGGTCGAATGGGACCCGTACTCACTGACTATTCTTACTGAGGTCGGCGGTAAGGTGGCATACGGAGACATCATCGAAGGTGTGTCCATGAAGGAAGAGTTCGATGAAGTAACCGGCCTCTCCCGCAAGGTCATCGTTGAGCATAGCGGCGCGACGTTGCGCCCACGCGTCTCGATCAAGGACGAGGGCGGAAAGACCGCAAAGGTGGCAGCGGCGGCCAATGTGGCTCGCTATCTGCTCCCCGTCGGGGCGCACATCTTCGTCGAAAAGGGCGCAGTGGTCACTCCCGGTGATGTGTTGGCTAAGATCCCTCGGGAAACAACCAAGACCAAAGATATTACCGGTGGTCTGCCTCGCGTGGCTGAGTTGTTCGAGGCACGAAAGCCGAAGGAAACCGCCGTCATCAGCGAGATCGATGGCGAAGTGTCATACGATGGCTTTGTGAAGGGTATGCGCAAAGTGTTGGTCAACAATAAGATGGGCGATGTGAAGGAGTACTTCATACCCAAGGGCAAGCACGTCAACGTGCATGAGGGCGATTGGGTCAGGGCCGGTGAGCCATTGATGGATGGATCGGCCAATCCGCACGACATTCTCGATGTACTGGGCCCGAACGAGTTGCAAAAATATCTTGTCGATGAAGTGCAGGATGTCTACCGCCTACAAGGCGTGACGATCAATGATAAGCACATCGAGATCATTGTGCGGCAGATGCTGCGCAAGGTCCGAATCGAAGATCCTGGTGATACGGAATTCTTGCCAGGCAGTCAAGTCAGCAAAATGCTATTTGATACGGAGAATGAACGAGTGTTGGCGAAGGGCGGGCAGCCGGGTCTAGGGAAGCCGGTCCTACTGGGCATCACTAAGGCCGCATTGACGACGGATAGCTTTATTTCGGCAGCCTCATTCCAGGAGACCACGCGTGTCTTGACGGAGGCCGCGATCAATGGGCGCATTGATAATCTGCTGGGCTTGAAAGAAAATGTGATCGTCGGTCGTCTGATTCCGGCTGGAACCGGCTTTGAAGAGTATCGCGACACCTTTGTCATTAGTCCCAAACCTGAGCCTGTGATTGCCGGTCAGGGAGATGTTGCAGCGGTCGCTCCCGAGGGCGTCGCGACGGGATTGGGTGAGCCTGCTCGCTCATAATGCATGGGGTGCCGGAGAAGGCTTGACACTGCGATCAATGCTCACTACAATCGACCGGCTTTGCCCTTGATGGGTTGAGCGAGGCGGTCAAACTGTGCCAAAGATGAGAGTGAAGTACGAATGCCAACGATTAATCAGTTAGTCAGAAAAGGTCGCCGGCTGGCGCACGCGAAGACCAAGAGCCCTGCGCTCAAATCCTGCCCGCAAAAGCGTGGCGTGTGTCTTCGTGTCTATACCTCAACGCCAAAAAAACCGAACTCGGCGCTGCGTAAAGTTGCGCGTGTCCGGTTGACGAATGGAATGGAAGTCACGACCTATATCCCTGGTGTCGGCCACAACCTTCAAGAACATTCCATTGTGCTCGTGCGTGGTGGCCGTGTAAAAGACTTGCCTGGTGTGCGCTATCACATCGTCAGAGGTGCCCTCGATGCCGTTGGTGTGGCGGACCGAAAGCAGAGCCGTTCGAAGTATGGAGCGAAGCGTCCCAAGTAGAAGATTGCCAACCATTGGTACCGAGAGAGTGAATGACACATGCCAAGAACTAGATTTTTAGACCATCGAGATCCGCTCCCTGATGTGCGATATCGGGATAAGCTTGTCGGAAAGTTTTTAAACATCCTCATGTCGGGTGGAAAGAAGAGTACGGCCGAGCGCATTTGCTACGGAGCCTTTGATGTCATTCATGAGAAGACGGGCAATGATCCACTCAAAGTATTTCGGACGGCGATTGATAATGTGAAGCCGGTCGTCGAGGTGAAGTCCCGTCGGGTAGGTGGTGCCTCATATCAGGTGCCGGTAGAAATTCGTCCGGCTCGTCGGATGTCACTGGCACTCCGATGGTTGGCGGAGTATTCGCGCACTCGGGGTGGGAAGAGCATGCGAGAGAAGCTCGCGGCTGAGTTGTTGGACGCGTCGAACAATACGGGGGCGGCGGTTAAGAAGCGGGAAGACGTGCATCGGATGGCGGAGGCCAATAAGGCCTTCGCGCACTATCGCTGGTAGCGTCATTCTGTGCTGCAGCTGGGCCGTGCTGCGATCCGCTCACGCAGGTGCGTGTAAGTCGCAGCGTTCCACCGGCCAGGTTGCGGCATATATATTTTTAGGGGAAGTACGTGGCACGGCAATCACCATTAGAGCAAACTCGGAACATCGGCATCATGGCCCACATTGATGCCGGTAAGACGACGACCACGGAGCGCATTCTCTACTACACCGGGATCTCACACAAGATGGGTGAGGTTCACGAGGGCGCTGCGACAATGGATTGGATGGAGCAGGAGCGGGAGCGCGGCATTACGATCACGGCAGCTGCGACGACCTGTTTCTGGCGAGACCACCGCATTAATATCATTGATACCCCGGGACATGTCGATTTTACGATCGAGGTTGAGCGGTCACTTCGGGTGCTCGATGGCGCAGTGGCAGTGTTTGACTCTGTGCAGGGAGTTGAGCCGCAATCTGAGACGGTCTGGCGGCAAGCGGATAAGTACAGTGTGCCGAGAATCGCGTTCATGAATAAGATGGACCGAATCGGCGCGGATTTCTATACCAGCGTCCAGACGATGATCGATCGGCTGGGAGCAAATCCTGTTCCGATTCAGATCCCTATCGGCCGCGAGTCTGAGTTCAGAGGGTCGATCGATCTGGTGACCATGAAGGCCTATGTGTATGACGATGAGACGCTTGGAGCCAAATATATCGTCGACGAAATCCCTGCCGATCTGGTCGCCCGAGCCAAGGAATATCGCGACAAAATGCTGGATGCGGTCGCTGAATTTGACGATCAGGCCATGGAGAAGTATCTCAATGGTCAGCCCTTAACGGAACAAGAAATCCGCCGAGCCATTCGGGCCGGCGTACTTTCGATGAAGATGACTCCAATTCTGTGCGGATCGGCATTCAAGAACAAGGGCGTCCAACAGCTATTGGATGGGGTTGTGGATTTCCTTCCGTCCCCGCTTGATGTCGAATCGGTGACCGGAATTGACCCAAATACCGAACAAGAAGTGAAGCGACGTCCCTCGGATAGTGAGCCGTTTGCGGCCTTAGCCTTCAAGATCATGACCGATCCATTTGCGGGCCAGCTTACCTTTTTACGAGTATACTCGGGCACGCTGAAAACAGGAACGTCCGTCTCGAATGTGACGAAGGGGACGAAGGATCGTGTCGGACGTCTCCTCAAGATGCACGCGAATAAGCGGGAAGACATTGATGTGGCCTATGCGGGTGATATTGTGGCGGCCGTCGGACTCAAGGGAGCAACGACCGGAGACACGTTGGCGGATGAAAAGCAGCCGGTTCTACTCGAGGTCATGAAGTTCCCTGAGCCGGTCATCGCCATGGCGGTTGAACCAAAGACCAAGCAAGATCAGGAGAAAATGGGGTTCGCGCTTCAGAAGTTGGCACAGGAAGACCCCTCGTTCCGGGTGAAGACGGATGAAGAGACGGCACAGACCATCATTGCCGGGATGGGTGAGCTGCATCTGGAAATCATCGTCGATCGCATGTTGCGTGAATTCAAAGTGGAGGCCAATGTCGGAAAGCCGGAAGTGGCTTTTCGGGAAACGATTCGTAAGAAGGCTGAGGCTGAGTCGAAATACATCAAGCAGACCGGTGGTCGTGGCCAGTATGGACATGTCGTGCTGACGGTCGAGCCTGCGGAATCAGGCAAAGGTCTGGATTTTATTAACAAGACCGTGGGCGGCTCTATTCCAAGAGAGTTCATCCCTGCGATCGAAAAGGGTGTGAAGGAACGGCTTGATTCCGGTGTGATCGCGGGGTATCCCATTCGCGATGTTCGTGTGACCGTGATCGATGGGTCGTTTCATGACGTCGACTCCAATGAAATGGCGTTTAAAATCGCCGGGTCGATGGCTTTTCTCGATGCCTGTAAGAGAGCCGATCCTGTGTTGCTTGAGCCGATCATGAAGGTGGAGGTTGTGGTTCCCCAGGATTTTATGGGCGATGTGATCGGCAATTTGAATGGTCGTCGT
>DATNCR010000046.1:0-10921 GCA_035607135.1 Nitrospiraceae bacterium | reverse complement strand
AACATCGCCTGGCCGCGTGCGTATGCCGTCTCACCCAACGCACCCTGGTGGCAACTGTGGGCCGTCCCTCTGGTATTAGGCAGTATCCTCTGCATCGCCACACCGTATATTCTGATCAGCAACAACCGCCGGAGTTGAAGGAATCATTTTGACGAGGAGAAGATAGATCATGGAGCAACAACACACACATATATGGGAAGAACGCATTCCCGGAGGCTGCCACTGGTCCGGCATTGTGCGTCGAGGCACTACGCTGCGCCTCACGGATGTGGAAGGCGGAGCCAATGCCGCAGTACTTTTCTACAATCAAGAAGAAAAGCTGGAGCGCTACAACATGGCAGACACGCTGAAATCGCAACACACGTTCCGCTTAACCAAGGGACACGCTTTCCACTCCGATATGGGACGTATTTTTTGTTGCATGACCGCAGATACTATCGGCTGGCATGACACTGTGTGCGGTATGAGCGATGCCGGATTGATACAACAGCAATACGGCGTCGCCCGGTATCAAGAACACCGCAATCAGATGTTTCGCAGCGGGCTGGACGGAATGCTGATCGAGCTGGGTAAATGGGGACTGGGTGTGCGTGATGTCGTATCCAATGTCAATTTTTTCAGCAAGGTTACCGCCACGGCAACCGGCAAACTGGTATTCCATATCGGCAACAGCAAGGCGGGCGATTATGTCGATCTGAGTTTCGAGATGGATACGCTGATGGTGCTGTCCGCTGCGCCGCATCCACTCGATCCGGCAGATACGTACCGCCCGGGACCCGTCAGCCTGGCCGCGAGTACCACTCTGCCCATGGCAGCAGAGGCATGCGCCCGAATCGCCGAGAACATGCGCGGGCTGCACAATACCAGGCGCCTCTACGCCTGTGGTAGAGGTGCGGCATGAGTGCACAGGACCTCACCGAAAGCAGGCTTGATCCGAACCTCGCCGTCGTAGATGAAATCTGCGCGGCGGGCGAGCCCTGGGCCAAGCTGGTGAAAAAGGGCCACATCCTCCGCATCGTCGACCTGGAAGGGAATCAAGCAGTGGATACGCTGTTCTTCAACGCCGCTCGTTCGGTGGAACGTTACAGTGCGACTGATACGATCCGCCGGCAGAACAGGCTGTATCTGACCACCGGCAGCAAACTCTATTCCAATCTCAGCAACGTCATGCTCACGATCGTCGCAGATACCTGTGGCCGGCATGACACGTTGGGCGGCGCTTGTGCAGCCGAGAGCAACACCGTACGGTATGCGCTGGACACATATCCCATGCACAGTTGCCGCGATAGTTTCCCGCATGCGTTGGCGCATGATCCGGTCTGCGAACAGCTCGGGTTGACCAAACGCGATCTGCCCAGCAACATCAATTTCTTCATGAACGTCCCGGTGACGGAAGCCGGCGGACTGGAATTTGCGGACGGTGTATCGGCACCAGGCAAGTATGTCGAGATGCGGGCCGAAATGGACGTGGTCGTGCTGATTTCAAACTGCCCGCAACTGAACAACCCCTGCAATGGCTATAACCCAACACCAATTCGCCTGCTGGTGTGGAATCCGACTGCCGCATGATGACAGACTGACGTAGTATCGGCAGGAAAGGAAAAGAGACAGAGCATGTTCGAGAAAGTACTCATTGCCAATCGCGGCGCCATTGCCTGCCGCATCATCCGCACATTGCGCCGTATCGGAGTCAAGAGCGTCGCGGTGTATACCGAGGCCGATGCCTGGTCGCGGCATGTGGCGGAAGCCGACGAAGCACACCTCATTGGAAGCGGAGTCGCAGCAGACAGTTATTTGCGTGCCGACAAAATCTTACAGATCGCAAGAGACAGCGGCGCACAAGCAATTCATCCTGGTTATGGCTTTCTCAGTGAGAATGCCGGGTTCGCCGAGCAATGCGCGGCCGAACGCATACACTTCATCGGTCCCAGCCCGCAGCAGATGCGTGCCTTCGGTTTGAAGCATACCGCACGCGCTCTAGCCCTGCAGAATCAGGTGCCGCTCCTTCCCGGAACCGGGTTACTGGAGAGCCTGGACCACGCGTGGCGAGAAGCAGCACGGATCGGGTATCCGCTCATGCTGAAAAGCACCGCCGGCGGCGGCGGCATCGGCATGCGTGTGTGCCGAAACAAGGAAGAATTGACCGGCGCCTATGAGTCGGTGAAGTATCTGGCACAGAACAACTTCAAAGATGCCGGGCTGTTTCTGGAAAAGTATGTCGAAAACGCCCGCCATATCGAGGTACAGATATTCGGCGACGGCTCCGGTGGAGTCCTTGCGCTGGGTGAACGCGACTGCTCGGTACAGCGGCGCAACCAGAAAGTCATCGAAGAAACCCCCGCGACCAATCTCACTCCGCAGTTACGTCACGCCCTGTTGGATACCGCTGTGCGCCTGGGCCAAGCCGTCAACTACCAATCAGCCGGCACGGTGGAATACATCGTCGATGCGTCCACCCGCGAGTTCTATTTCCTCGAGGTCAATACGCGGCTGCAAGTCGAGCACGGTGTGACGGAAGAAGTCACCGGCATCGATCTGGTGGAGTGGATGGTACGACAGGCGTCCGGAGACCTTCCGCAGCTGAATTCATTCACGATCACGCCGCGCGGTCATGCCATTCAGGCGCGCGTGTATGCAGAGAATCCCGCTAAAGATTTTCAGCCTTCCTCCGGAACGTTGACGGCCGTGGAACTCCCGCCTTCGGCACGCGTCGAAACCTGGGTGGGACGCGGCATCGAGGTATCTCCGTTCTATGATCCGATGCTGGCCAAGATCATCGTGCATGCGGCAGATCGTGAACAGGCCATCACGAACTTGATCTCCGCACTCGACGCGACCGCGCTCCACGGCATCGAAACCAATGTGGACTATCTCAAACAGGTCTTGCACAGCACGGTATTCCGCAGTGGTCGTCACACTACGAGCTTCCTGAACGGTTTCCAGTACCTGGCCCACACCATCGAGGTCATCAAACCAGGTGTGCAGAGCACAGTACAGGATTTCCCAGGACGGCTAGGCTACTGGCATATCGGGGTACCGCCATCTGGACCGATGGATGGTCTGGCCTTCCGTCTGGCCAACCGTCTGGTAGACAACGCCGAAGACCAAGCTGGACTCGAAATCACTGTCATCGGCCCGACCCTTCGGTTCAACTGCGACAGCGTGATTGCTGTAACCGGTGCTCCCATCGACCTACGCCTGGACAGCGAACCATTGGCCCAGTGGCAGTCGCATGCAGTCAAGGCCGGTTCGCTGCTCCAATTCGGGCGAATCAAGACCCACGGCTGCCGCGCCTATCTGGCCGTGCAAGGAGGATTTCAGGTACCAGCGTATCTCGGCAGCAAAGCCACCTTCACACTCGGTCTCTTCGGCGGACATGCCGGACGCGCCTTGCGTAACGGCGACATCCTGCACATCGGGGCAGCGCAGAGCCATCCCGGCCGCACCCTGCCGCAAGAACTGATTCCGCCCTATACCGACCACTGGGAAATCGGTGTGCTGTATGGCCCGCACGGGGCACCGGACTTTTTTACCGATGCAGATATCCAGCAGTTCTTTACCACTGACTGGGAAGTCCATCACAACTCCAGCCGCACCGGTGTGCGCCTGATCGGCCCGAAGCCGAAATGGGCGCGCCGCGATGGGGGCGAAGCGGGGTTGCATCCTTCTAACATCCACGACAATGCCTACGCGGTCGGCACAGTGGATTTCACCGGCGACATGCCGGTGATACTAGGACCGGACGGTCCCAGCCTCGGAGGCTTCGTCTGCCCTGTGACCATCGTGGCCGCAGAATTATGGAAGATGGGGCAACTCAAACCTGGCGATCGCGTGCGCTTCCGTTGGATGTCAGAGGAACAGGCACTGAAGCTCGAGCAATCGCAAGACACGATGATCCGGGATCTCCAGCCACACAAAGCGAGGCCAGCACTGTCCAATGCACAGAGCATGGGCACTCCCATCCTACATCAGATTCCTGAACGCGCCCGGCAAATACAAGTCGTGTATCGCCAGTCCGGCGACAAGTACCTCCTGATTGAGTATGGCCCGGCGGTACTTGATCTCAACCTGCGCTTTCGCATCCACGCGCTGATGGAATGGGTACAGCGAGCCATCGACGAGGGCCGGTTGAAGGGGATCATCGATCTGACACCGGGCATTCGTTCGCTGCAAATTCATTTCGATTCACGCCTGCTGCCGCGGGCGACATTGCTCGGCATACTCATCGCTGCAGAACAGACCCTGCCCACCATCGAAGAGATGGAGGTGCCGACACGTATCGTCCACCTGCCCTTGTCGTGGGACGATGGAGCAACTAGGTTGGCGATCGAGAAGTATATGCAATCGGTGCGTAGCGATGCGCCGTGGTGTCCGAGCAATATTGAGTTTATCCGCCGCATCAACGGGCTGGACAGCATCGAGACCGTGCAGCGCATCCTGTTTGAGGCCAGCTACCTGGTGCTCGGCCTGGGCGACGTGTACCTAGGCGCGCCGGTCGCGACCCCGATCGATCCACGCCATCGACTCGTCACCACCAAGTACAATCCCGCACGAACGTGGACGCCGGAGAACGCCGTGGGGATAGGCGGAGCCTATCTGTGCGTGTATGGCATGGAAGGTCCCGGCGGTTACCAGTTCGTCGGACGCACGGTGCAAATGTGGAATCGTTACCGCCAGACTGCCGATTTCAAGGACGGCAAGCCGTGGCTCCTACGCTTTTTCGACCAACTCCGATTCTATCCCGTGACCGAGAGTGAACTGCTCGAACTGCGGAGGGATTTTATTACCGGAAGCTTTAAGCTGCGCGTGGAAGAAACCACGTTCAGCTTGAAACAGTACAACAGGTTCCTAATAGAGAATGCAGCATCAATCACCGCATTCAAAACCGGGCAACAAGTCGCATTCGAAGCCGAGCGCGAACGCTGGAAGCAGAAGGGCCAGGCAGATTATGTGAGCGAAGCCACGCTCGACAAGGCGGATGCACAGAGTGAGTTGAATCTGCCGGAAGGGGCGCATGCCGTCAGTGCACATGTGCCCGGCACGGTGTGGAAATTGCTCGTCAATCCGGGGCAGCACGTGACGGCGGGAAACCCGCTGCTGATCATTGAATCGATGAAGATGGAAATTGCGGTGGATGCACCAGTCAACGGCACAGTCGGGCAGGTATTTTGTAAGGTCAGTGGGAATGTATCCACCGGGCAGATGCTGCTCGTCATACAGGAAGATTGAGCGACGACCGGTGCACACATGAGCCATGTCCGGTGGAGAAGCAACCCACCAACAGGCAGGAGATTGCCTAGTTATGGAGGTCCTATGCGGTATGTCGCGATGGCAATTCTCATGGCCCTGATCGGCTTCGACCTGAGTCTGGCTGACGCAGCACCCCCTGAACAGCGGGAATCGTTGCGGGGGCTCCAGGGGGTTGAAGTGGTCATCGAGGATATCAAATCAGACGCACAAGCGGACGGCTTGTCCCAAGAGGCGCTTCGCGCAGCCGTCGAACTTATCATTCGATCCCGAGGGATACGAGTCCTGACTCCATCAGAACGATCCGAGATGCCTTCCAAACCGTATCTGTACGTGCATGTTGGTACAGACAAAAATTCATCGGGGCAATATGCTTTCAATGCAAGAGTGGAGCTTCACCAAGCCGTATCGTTGGTGCAACGGCCGCAGCACATCGTACTTGCACCAACCTGGTCCACTGCTGATAAATTCCGAACGGTTGGCCAACAGACCATGCGAATGTGGATCATCAATTCAATTGAGCCGCTCGTCAGAGAATTTGTTGACGACTTTCGAGCCGTCAATCCTCGGTAGCATTGTGCTGAGAGCACGGCCTCGCCCATAACAGAAAAAGCATCATGAGCACGAGAGACGAACGTTAGGACTGTCAGAGGGCTTTCCTCACGTCTTCGATCGGGATCTCGCGTTAAGCGCCGGACCGGAGATCTTCCAATTTGAAAGGACCATATTAAATTCGCTGGAGTCTGGTCACTTCATGCCCTACCGCCTTGAACAGTTTTCGAATTTCACGGTTCTTCCCCTGGATCAAGACTGCTTTAAGATGAGATTCGCGTCCGTGGTGGTGTTTGATAGGACGATCCTGATCGGTGGCCTGCGGCGCAATGGCAGGCCAGCCAACGTCTTTCACAACGCCGGCGGGACCATCACATACACGAAACGTGGGACGGAGCTGGTGGTGACCGGTTCCGGGCCATTGACGATCATGAATTCTTCTACCGGCTAGGTAGGGATTCGGTTGGTGGCTGAAGCCGCGTATGTCCCGGTGACGCGCGATACCTTTCTCACAACCGTCCCCGGTCCAAACAATCCTCCACTGGCCACGATCCAGGTAACCTTCTTCGACGAGGGCAACAACCACTCTAGTAATCTGGAAGATCCCTTGACCGATGGCACGAACAACCTGATCCACGCGCTCGGAGGACCGACACAATTATCAGTGGTGCGGGCGATGATCAATTATATGCGACGGGGGTACCGATGAGATCTTATGGGGGCCTCGGCCATGATCGTCTGTATGGCGGCAGCGAGGACGATCAGCTGTTCGGCGATAACGTGGCGGTGTCGACCAGCGGCGGGAACAATGTGCTCGATAGTGGCGAAAAGAATGGTGGCGGATGAGACACGTCGCATTTAACTCGGTCTTGACATGATCAGGAAAGGCGCGGTATTGTCCGCTTCTTTTAAGATATGGAAACCGAAATACTTCAATGCGCGAGATGAACTTTGAAAGGAATGCGGCATGAGGAAACAATTACACTCCACCTTGCTGATCGCCCTCCTCCCAGGGTTGCTCTCGGCCTGCCTGAGCTTTGCCGAGACACCGGGGGAGCGGTTTCGGAAAGCGATCAAAGGAATTGAAGCAGCCTGTGCGAAACGAAAGCTTGATCCAAATGAAGTCTGCGGTGGTGTGGCCAAACTGAAGCCCGCCGATCCGCTCGCGACCGAAGAAGGCCGGTTCGCGCACAGCATCAAGATTCCGAATCCGGTGTCAGAAGACAGCGGCTACAAACCGGGAATGACACCGGAGCAATACCTCGACCACCTTTGCAAGACAGAGGCAGGAGAGTTCATCTACAAGACGGTGGAGAATGTAGAAGGAATCACTCTGCTCCGGCCACGTGTCAAAGCCAATTATGAGTACTCACATCTTTTCGCATTTGAAGACCCTTTCGGCTTTGAAGCCGGTCCAGCCTTTTTTGTCTCTCTTGGCGGGTACACCTACTATGAAACTGCCTCGAATTCTATAGAGCAAGGGCCGACGTACACGCGGTATTTTGGATATGATGGGCGAAGTCCAGAGACTCTTCAGAGCGCCAATGAAGCTCAACGAAAAAGTCGGTATGGATATACCTGGCGAGGTGTCGTACGCCCACACGATCGAGAAAATGGCATTGGGGGAGGGGAAGTGATTCTGGTGGATCTGGAAACTAACGATGTCCTTGCGGTGCATCGGGGATACGCTCAATTCAGGATGGATGAGAGGATGGGATTGCTGAAGGCCGGATGGCAGAAACGCTGCCCTTCGATACAGGCAACCGGTGGTCCGCATGGGCACTTCATCTTGAAAGTTCTTAAGCCAGGAAACAGAAACGTGCCAAGAGTGGGAGGACATAATGCCACAAAGTGATATCGGCACCTGGTTGCAATTCGCTCTTCAGCAAATGGCTGCAGAAAGCTACCTCGATGGTAGTGACCTCATTACTCGTTTGACGCTGGGGAATAATAATCCCCTATTGAATGACCCAAATGATCCCACTCTCGATGGGGCAACACGTTTCATCAACCTTGCCGGAGCGCCAAATGCTACCCAAATTACCGGCAGTGCCCAGGCGTTTGTGGCGCGTTACCAAATCGTCGACCACCATGCCAATGATGCCACCGGGTTCAGCGCCACGCTCATGCGCGACACCACGACGGGCGAGTACACGCTCTCCTTCCGCAGCACCGAATACAAGAACCAGATAGATGGTGGCGACTACGAGCGCGATGGCGCGAACGGGCTCTTCCTGACTGGCGGCGCCGACGGCGAGATTCTCACGAAAGGGTTTGCCTTTGGGCAGCTTGCTTCCATGGAGGACTACTACCAGTCAACCGTAAAAAACCTCCTGCCACAAGGTGCAGTGCTGAACGTCACCGGCTATTCACTGGGTGCGCATCTGGCGACGGTGTTCACCGAACTGCATAGTCTCGAGGCCAACACGGCCTTCACGTTTTGGCATACCTACACCTTTAACGGGCCGGGCCGTGGCGAGTTTGCGGATGGACAGCAGACAGAAACGGTTGAAGCTGATCAAATTCGTGCGATGATTACCCGCCTGACCGACGTGCTTACCAACCCCCTCGCAGGGATTGCGCCAGGAACTCCAGAGACCCTGTGGCCACCGTCTCTGAATGCGGCGTTGCTGGCTCAGCAGCAGGACCCAACGTGGAATCCCTGGGAAAACGGATCGACGCTCAGCGTATACGCAGACGCCCGGTATCTCTGGGCTAAGCAAGTCGTGGAAGAGGAGTTCTCGCCCGTTTCACGTTCGCTCTCCGATATTCCTCGCACCGACGGCGCCTTCAGTCTCATTACCCAGATCGTCGGCCATGCCTCTCAAGGCGACACCGAGTATGTGGCAAATTCCGGCAACCATGCGACGGAAACGAGCGTCTACATCGAGGATCAGCCGAACCTCGATGGCTTTGGTGGGTTCAAGGGAACCTCTGGGGATTTTGGCACCACGCACAGCCTCACGCTCCTTGTCGACTCCTTAGCGACGCAAGAACTCTTTCAAACCGTTTCCCCGACTTTGTCCCGGACAGATATTGAAGCCATCTTCGCCTCGTCATCGAATCAACTCGCGTCAGGATTTGTGGGGACGGCGGGCGTGGCGGAAGGTAACTCCCTTGAAAACGCCCTGGATGCGTTAGGCAAACTTTTTGTCCTGAATTACACACCCACACAATCGGGTCGGCAGACCGGCGACTTTGGTTCACTGACCTTCCGCAATCCGTTCTACGAGCACCTTGCCGCCGTCACAACGACCTTGGCTGGAGCGACCTTCTCGATGGAGCCACTGATACAGGTGGATGGCCAAGGGCAGGTCGTCCCACGCCTCACGGCCGCTGAGCTCAAGCTCGCGGCACAGGATCCTGGGGACAGTGGACTCGCTTATCGGTATGCCCTGCGGGCGCTCAACCCGTTTGCGATTATCGGAGTCGATTATGCCGGCTTGGGGCATGCGGCAAATGGCGTCCTGGCGCTGGCCGACCCAGCGACCGGCTTCGGAGAGATGACTGATCAGTACCTCACAGACCGCGCAGCATTTCTCCTCGCGAAGCTCGATCTGACGCTCAACAATCAGAAATACCCAAGTGACCTCTTAGCCGTTACGCATTACCAAGATATTGCGTCTGGATTTGATGTGCCAGCTAGCCTCTTGGCTATTCAACGGGAGTATCTATTCGGGAGTACGGATCCCGATGCGCTGAGTGGCCACGATCTGACGAATGACCACTTGTACGGCAGCAGTGGCAATGATCTGTTGCGCGGCTTTGGCTCCGACGACTATCTCCAAGGCGACAGTGGCGATGATTGGCTCGATGGCGCTACATCAAATAGGAATGCTCTCCACGTCGCAGGAATGGTTACAGTCGAAGGGCCTTCTTCGCGTCTTCGATCGGGATCTCACGCCATCCGCCGGACGGAAGATTTTCCAGTTTGAAGGGGCCGTATTGAATGCGTCGGAGCCTGGTCACTTCGTGCCCCAACGATTGAAACAATCTGCGGATTTCACGGTTCTTCCCCTGGATCAAGACCACTTCCAGATGTGATTCGCGTCCGGAACTCTTCTGAATCTTCACAGTATGGCACTGGAGGCGCTCGCCACCATCAACCACTCCGGCTACGGCCTCTGAGGCTTGCACTTCAGTAAATTCACCTCGCACAGACACCAAGTAGGTCCTCATCACTTTATGGATCGGATCTGTGAGTAGGCTTGACAGTGTCGAATCGTTGGTGAGCAGGAGAAGGCCACTGGTCGCCTGATCGAGCCTCCCGACGGCATGCATGAATCCCAGGTCCGCCGGCAGCACATCGAAGATCGTTTTACGGCCCTTTTCATCACTGTGTGTCGTGATCACCCCTCTGGGTTTATGAAAGAGGATAAATCGTTTAACTGAATCTTGAATCGGTCGGTCGTCAATCGAGACAGCATCTTTTGGCCACAAGACCCACGTTGCCGGATCGCGGATGACACGACCATTGATACGGACTCGCCCTGCACGGATCCATTCCTGGCTCGTGCCTCGGGAGGCAATCCCACGCTTCGACAGCAGCCGATCCACAGTTAGACGCTTAGGTACGGAGACCTTGGGTGCCATGCAGAAACCTATCTACCCTAGATGCTGATCGCTGAATGCTGACAACTTGCAGCAGCGAATTATATCAATCCGTGCTTCTTGAGATAGTCTTTGTCTATGACTGGAGCCGGTTTGGCGGGAATCTGTCCTCGTTCCTGCAGCAGACGTTCGACGTATTTCCCGATCAGATCCGATTCGAGATTGACCGCGTCGCCGACTTGCTTGAGGCCCAAAGTGGTAACCTTCGCCGTGTGCGGAATAATCGAGACGGAGAACCCGCTATCTGTCACCTGGTTGATCGTCAGGCTGATGCCGTCTACGGTGATCGACCCCTTCACGATGCAGTGGCGCAGAATCTCCGGCGGGGCTTCGATCATGAAGAGGACGGCATTCCCATCCTGTTGGCGGCTGCGAATCGTGCCGATGCCGTCTACGTGACCGGCTACGAGGTGCCCTCCGAGCCGTTCGTTGAGCTTCATCGCCCGTTCCAGATTGAGCGGGGCGCCAGCCGTGAGTTGCCCGAGAGTGGTCACGGACAATGTTTCAGGAG
>DATNCR010000014.1:0-8331 GCA_035607135.1 Nitrospiraceae bacterium | reverse complement strand
TTCCTGAGCACGCATCCCGCCACGAAGGCATTCGTAGAAGCTCCGAAGCCGGCCCCGGTGAGCTTTGGGACTCTGGCCTATTTCGGCGTGAACGCGTTTAAGTTCACGAATGCGAAGGGAGTTGCCACGTTCGGGCGCTATCAACTTCAGCCAGTTAGTGGGGAAAAGGTTCTCACCAGTGAACAGGTGTCGAAGAAGGGACCTGATTATCTGGCCGAGGAGATTCGCGACCGGGTTCGTCGCGGCTCCGTCAAGTTCAAATTGCTCCTGCAAGTGGCCGGACCGGACGACAAGATCGACGATCCCACGATTGCCTGGCCGGATTCCCGAAAAAAAGTCGAATTGGGCAGCCTTGTGATTACCAAAGCTGTGAAAGACAGTCACGCCGCAGAGAAGCAGTTGCTCTTCATGCCGGGAGCGCTGGTTCCAGGCATTGAAGCGGCCGATCCGATGATTGCCGATCGTTCGGCGGCCTACATCGTGTCGTTATCTCGGCGGGCGAAGACACAGTAATCAGGTCAGCAGGATGGGCAGGGGGGTCCCCTGCCCATTGGCTTCCTCGCTTTGGATCTGCGCGACCATGGGAGGAACACATCATGAGCCTCCAACAGGCCCTTCGATCCCACATCGATATTCGCCGGAGTCATCAGCGGTTTCACACACAGATCAGTTGGCTCGATTCCCATCATAGCTTCAGCTTTGCAGACCACTATGATCCTCAGAACACCCATCATGGACTGCTTCTGGTGAGTAATGATGACGTCGTGAGGCCCGAAATGGGGTTCCGTACGCATCCCCATCACGATATGGAGATTGTGACCTGGGTACTCGACGGTGAACTGGAACATAAAGATTCGGAGGGCAACGTCGGCATTCTCTATCCTGGGTTGGCCCAGCGTATGAGTGCCGGTACCGGGATCCGGCACTCGGAAATGAACCCGATGGATGACAGGGATGTACACTTTATCCAGATGTGGGTTCCGCCGGATACGGAACGCATCAATCCGAGCTATGAGCAATCGGATATTGACGGAGTGCTGGAACGGGGCGGCTTGATTCCCATTGCCTCAGGGCGCGGCCATGAGGCAGCGATTTCCATCAAACAGCGAGGTGCGGTGCTGTGGGGTGGACGGCTCAGGCCCGGGGAATCGGTGCAGATTCCCGATGCCCCGTACGTGCATCTCTTCATTGCCAAGGGGGGTGCCGAACTCGAAGGTGCTGATGTCCTACATCACGGCGATGCCGTCCGTCTCGTGGCAGCCGGTGCACGGCGCCTTACGGCTGATGCCGGCACGGGAGCGGAGGTGCTCATATGGGAAACCAATCAAGACCTAGAAGCCTAAGGAAAGAACGCAAGAGCGGATGATGCGGCTGAATGGAAAAGTCATTCTTCTCACCGGGTCCAGGGGAGGACTGGGTTCTGTTGTGATCCCAATTCTCTCTGGAGCGGGCGCGACGCTCATTGTAGTGGATCGGGTGCTGTCCCAAGACATCATTGATCGACGGGGTGGATTTAGGGCCGATGTCACGAATGAGAGCGAGGTGACGCGAGTCGTGGCGGACACGGTGAGACAAGCCGGACGAATCGATGGTCTGATCAATCTCGTGGGAGCGTTTGTGCCGGGATCGGCCGTCGACACTGATGTGGCAAAGTGGCAGACGATGCTCTCGCTGAACGTGACGTCGGCGTTCCTATTGTCTCGCGCAGTCATCCCACATATGACAGCCAGGCGGAGCGGCCGCCTTATCCATATCGCGGCGCGTGCTGCGCTGGAACCGTTTCCAGGAGCTGCGGCCTATCTCGTGGCTAAGGCGGCGCTCATCTCGTTGATACGAGTCCTGGCGCTCGAGTTGGGAGGGGCTGGGGTCACGGTGAACGGCATTCTCCCTGGAACGATCGACACGCCGGCAAACCGGGAGAGTATGCCTCAAGCCGACCGATCCACCTGGGTAAAACCGGAGTCTATCGCGCAGGTGCTCGTGTGGCTCATGTCCGATGACACGGCTGCGATCAACGGGGCGCTCATCCCTGTTGGACCATCGTAAGAAGTAGAAAGGAGGTATCTATGAGCGATCACGGCGAAGATCAGTCGGTACTGAACCATATCCAGAAGTTGGTGACAGAGGAGCATCGGTTATATGCATTAGGGGCGGGAGAGTCATCGCCCGGCACAGACCGTGAGAAGCTCGCAAAAATCCAGGTCGAACTGGATCAATGCTGGGACCTGCTGCGGCAGCGCCGAGGCTTGCGTGACGCCGGACAGGACCCAAGCAAAGCACAGGTTCGTCCCCCGGGCGTCGTTGAGAACTATGCACAGTAGCGAGTCGATGTGAGCCTATAAGGGGCTCTCTGCGCTGGCGGCCGCCTGGGCCGCCAGCGAAGAAGTCTTGAACAAAAACGAAGAGGTCAGCCGTTTGTGGCCTTCGACGGTGGACTTCGACTCGTCGCTCATAAGAAGGATGGGGCGAGCGGTGGCCTTGAAGATAACCCGTCGAAGCGAGACGGTTGTGATCGACATCTGGCCAGAACAGAGAGGAGAACCATCGTGACCAAGATGAAGATTCCCAGCGCAGCGAAGGCCAAAAAGTACTTTCAGGACAAGATGTCCTTCACGACCGGCCCTGTTGAGTTGGAACGGTGGATGAAGCAGGGTCAACCGGTGAACGTCGTGGACGTGCGGGCCGCGGAAGATTATGCCGAAGGCCATATCCCGGCAGCGAGTAATTTACCGAAAGACCAATGGGATAATCCCAAGCAACTCAAAGCTATCTTGCGTAAGGACAAGATCAACGTCCTCTATTGCTATTCACAGGTGTGCCACCTTGCCGCATCGGCGGCAGTCGAATTTACGAAGAAGGGCTACCCGGTGATGGAGTTGGACGGCGGCTGGCGCTGGTGGACAACCGATGGGTTCGACATCGAGAAGTAAAGCTCTTCGCATGCCGGCATGAAACTGTCAGTTCCGACCATGCACAAGGTTTGAGGATCAGGCCTTGTAACAATATATATGGTCTCAATCCGTTCGTCACAGCTCTGCAAGTCACCTACCGGTTCACTCCTCGCAGTTTGTGATAGTCTCTCGAATTGATGACGGCACGCACACACCATACCGGCCTGGCCGCAATTGCGGTGTTCAAGGTGGTGAAAGGGGTGCTGTTGCTTCTCGTCGGCTTGGGGCTCCTCAAATTGGTCCATGCCGACATTGCCACGCTGTTTTCCCAGCTGATCGAAGGGCTGCATCTGAATGCCGACTCCCGACTCATTCACGCCTTGGTGCTGAAAGTGGATGCGCTGCAGCCGAATAGTGTGCTGTTGGCGGGGCTTGTCAGTCTGGGCTATGCGGGGATGTTGTTGGTGGAAGGGGTCGGACTGTGGCTCGAGTTCACCTGGGCTGCGTATCTGACGGTGGTGTCGACGAGCCTGTTGCTTCCGTTCGAACTCTATGAGGTTATTGAACAGGTGTCGGTCTTGCGAATCGGTGTACTGCTGCTGAATCTGGCCATTGTGGCGTATCTCATCAACCAATTGAGGCGGCATACATTACGATCACGGACATAGATTCCAACGCCTCAAGCGAACGCATGATGTTCCCCCTCCTAAGGTAGGATACCGCTTACAGCGCCCCCTCTGTACAATCCGGCCTCACGGAGGTTGTGATGGCGCCACCCCATTATTCTCGGACCTATCATCGGTTCCCACTCCACTATCCTGTCGTCTTCGGCGGGGCTCCATTTGTCGGCGAGGGCATCCTGACCAACCTGTCGCTGAAGGGCTGTTCCGTCCTATGCGATCGTGAGGTCCTCCGCGGTAGCGATGTGCGCGTGAGTGTCCTGCTCCCGGATCAAAGGACGGCGTTGTCCATTGAACTCGGCACGATCAAATGGGTGCAGGGTGAGCAGTTCGGAGTGGAATTTCTTCGCGTGCCCCTTGAAGCACGGCAGCGTCTCAATAGCATGCTGCGAGTGGAGCTGATCAGTCTGTTAAAGGCCCGCGCGGCCAGAAACGCCAAGCCGGAATTGATCAATCGGAAAAACTAGGCGTGAGTCCTGTACTCATACAGAGCGCCGTAACCCGCCAGTTGCCCACCGCGTTTCAATCATGAAGAGCCGATGGCATATGTGCGCCATTGGCACTCCGTTACACAGATGAGGGGCCGGGCATCCTGAATATCTGTTGCTGTTTCGGGTGCACAAAGACCACATCGCCCTGTCGAAGCTGTAACTCGCGATAGCGCTCTTTGGTGAGTTCGACTTCAATGGTCTGCGGCGAATCCTTCGATACCAGCTCAAGCCGGACTCGCGATCCGGCGGCGATGACAAATCGCACGGTCGCTTCCAGTTGTGCCGTCGTGGTTCTGGTTGGGCTGAGTTCCAGATCGTGCGGGCGGACAAACGTGACTTCGTGTTCGCCAGAAGAGTCTGTCCCTGGGGGAAGTTCCCTCGCGGTCTCCTCGCGCGGGGTCTCGTCCTGAGAAATCCGGCCATGAAACACGTTGACATCGCCGAGGAAGCGATACACGAACGGTGTGGCCGGG
The DNA here is from genome assembly GCA_035607135.1 of Nitrospiraceae bacterium. GTDB lineage: Bacteria > Nitrospirota > Nitrospiria > Nitrospirales > Nitrospiraceae > Palsa-1315. The sequence continues at coordinate 3,796 of DATNCR010000014.1, read as the reverse complement.
TGTTCGTACACTTCCTCCGGCGTGCCGGTCTGCTCGATATGTCCCTGGTGCATGACCACGACACGGTCTGCCGCTTCTAAGGCTTCTTCCTGGTCATGTGTCACAAGGATACTGGTAATGTGCAATTCATCATGGAGGCGCCGGAGCCAGCGTCTCAGTTCTTTTCTGACTTTGGTGTCGAGTGCGCCAAAGGGCTCATCCAGCAGGAGCATCTTCGGCTCCACGGCCAGCGCTCTGGCCAGGGCTACGCGTTGACGTTGCCCGCCGGAGAGCTGATTCGGGTAGCGGTCGGCCATCGCCTGCAACTGGACCAATGCAAGCAAGTCGTCGACCTTCTTCTGGATCCGGTCAGGAGAGGGCCGCTGCGCATGGGGAAGCACTCTCAGCCCGAACGAGACGTTTTCTGTGACGGTCATATGCCGAAACAACGCGTAATGTTGAAAGACGAATCCCACGCGGCGGTCGGTGATCTGCCGGTCTGTGACCTCGTTGCCATGCAGGAGAATTTTCCCCTCGTCGGGCCTTTCCAATCCTGCCAGAATTCTGAGCAAGGTGGTCTTGCCGCAACCGGAGGGGCCGAGGAGCGCGATGAGTTCTCCTGTCTGCACATGAAGGCTCACGTCATTCAGAACGGTGAACGTGCCGAATCGTTTGGTGACATGATCGACCTGAATACTCACGATGGGCTCCCTGGCTGGGCGTTCCATGCAGGATCATGCGTCGATCGTGATGGAGCGGATTTCCGTTCGATGACCGTTTTCACGATGAGCGTCACAATAGCCAACAAGGTGAGGAGCGAGGCCACTGCGAAGGCCCCGACAGCGTTATATTCGTTGTACAGGATCTCGACATGCAGCGGCAACGTATTGGTGAGCCCTCGAATGTGGCCCGACACGACGGAGACCGCCCCGAATTCTCCCATCGCCCGCGCGTTGCAGAGGATGACGCCATAGAGCAGGCTCCACTTGATGTTCGGGAGCGTGACCCGGATAAAGGTCTGCCATCCCGACGCGCCCAACGTGAACGCGGCCTCTTCCTCTTCCCGTCCTTGCGATTGCATCAGGGGGATGAGTTCGCGCGCGATAAAGGGCACGGTGACAAAGATCGTGGCGAGCACGATGCCCGGTAATGCAAAGATAATCCTGATGTCGTGCTCGATCAGCCAGGGGCCCACCCAGCCCTGGGCTCCGAAGAGCAGCACATATATTAATCCCGAGATCACGGGGGATACGGCTAACGGGATGTCAATGATGGTAATGAGCAGTTGTTTTCCGACGAATTCGAATTTGGCGATGGCCCAGGCTGCGGCAACCCCGAACACCAGATTCAATGGAACGGCCAGGGATGCAGCGATGAACGTGAGGCGAATGGCCGCCAGGGTATCCGGATCCTGAAATGGGGCGAAGTAGCTCTCCAGGCCGTTTTTCAATGCTTCGGCAAAGACGGCTGCGAGCGGGATGAATAGGAAGAGCGTCAAATATCCAAGAGCCAAAGCAATGAGTGTCCAGCGGACCCACGTGCTTTCACCGGTCAATGAAGCCTTCCATTCCTCGTTTCTTACTTTAGCCGCGATCTCTGTTGACATGTGGGTTTCTTTCTAACGAGCGGTGTGGCGTGCGCTGCTCCACCATTGAAGGAGATTGATCATGAGGACGAGCAGAAACGACGCCACCAGCATGACGACTCCCAGCGCGGTCGCTCCGGCATAGTCGTATTGTTCGAGCTTCGTCATGATTAGCAACGGTGTGATCTCCGATTTGAGCGGCATATTGCCGGCGATAAAGATGACCGAACCGTATTCTCCGACGGAGCGTGCGAATGCCATCGCCATTCCGGTCAGCAGGGCAGGCCACAGTTCCGGCATGATCACGGCCCGGACTGTTTGCCACCGATTGGCTCCCAGAGTCGTGGCGGCTTCCTCCACCTCCTTGTCCAGATCTTGTAGGACTGGTTGTACGGTTCGCACGACGAACGGTAAGCCGATGAAGGTGAGTGCCACCAGGACACCCAGGGGCGTAAAGGCGATTTTGAGACCCAGCGGTTCGAGATACTGTCCGATCCATCCGTTTGACGAATAGATGGCGGTCAAGGTGATTCCTGCGACGGCCGTCGGCAGGGCGAAGGGAAGATCCACGAGCGCGTCCACGATCGAACGGCCGGGAAAGCGGTATCGCACGAGGACCCAGGCGACCACCGATCCGAAGAATCCGTTGATCAAGGCCCCCAGGAATGACGCGCCGAATGTCAGACGATAGGAAGCCAGCGCGCGTGGTTCCGTCACCGTGTGCCAGAATTGTTCCCAGGTCAGGCTGCTCGTCTTGACGAAGAGGCCGCTGAGGGGGATCAACACAATCAGACTGAAATAGAACAGCGCAAATCCAAGCGTCAGGCCGAATCCGGGAAGGACGCTGGGCTGCTTTAACACCAATGTCATTGGTCTCATCGACGTTACTTGGGCCCCTTCAAATAGATCTGATCGAAGGTGCCGTCATCGGCAAAGTGTGTCTTGTGCGCTTTCTGCCAATTTCCGAAGAATTCTTGCAGCGTAAACCGTTCCACTGTCGGGAACGTCGTCGCATACTTGGCGGCAACTGATTGGAGGTGCGGGCGGTAGTAGTTCTTGCCGGCAATGTCCTGGCCTTCTTCAGAATACAGATATTCAAGATAGGCTTGAGCGACTTGCCTGCTGCCTCGCTTGTCCACGACCTTGTCGACGAGACTGACAGTCGGCTCCGCCAGAATACTGACCGGCGGCACGACAATATCGAACTTGTCTTTTCCTGAGCCTTTGGTGCTCAACAGGATCTCGTTTTCCCAGTTAATCAGGACGTCGCCGATACCCCGTTCCACGAAGGTGGTCGTCGCGCCGCGGGCGCCCGAGTCGAGCACCGGCACGTTCTTGAAGAGGCGCTGGACAAAATTCTGCGCTTTTGTTTCATCGCCGCCCGGCTGTTTCAGCGCATAACCCCAGGCGGCCAGGTAGTTCCAGCGGGCGACGCCGGACGTCTTCGGGTTCGGGGTAATGACAGAGATCCCCGGTTTGACCAGGTCATCCCAATCCTTAATGCCCTTAGGATTGCCTTTGCGAACGAGAAACACGATGGTCGAGCTGTAGGGTGCGCTGTTGTGAGGGAAACGGCTCTGCCAATTTGCGGGAAGCAGCCCGGCTTTTTCGGAGATGGCATCGATATCGTATGCCAACGCCAACGTCACCACGTCGGCCTCCAGGCCGTCGATCACGGCGCGTGCCTGTTTGCTCGAGCCTCCGTGTGATTGTTTGATGCTGACCGATTGGCCGGTCTTGGCCAGCCAGTGCTTGGCGAAGGCCGCGTTGAACTCCTGATAGAGTTCACGCGTCGGATCGTACGAGACGTTGAGAAGTGAGATGGATTGTCCCGCCTGGACAGACGACGCAAACCCCAGGGCTCCGGTCAGGAGCGTGAGCGTGAGAACGAACGGCTTGAACATCATGGGATGGTCCTTTCTTATTGAATGTGTGCGTTCAGGGTTTCGGAGGGAGGTTCTTCCCGTCACGCTCCTGGCTTGGTTGAACGGTTAGTGCAGCAAGCGCCTCCTGATACCGAATCTGCAACTCTTCCCGCTGATCCGGCGCCCAGAAACGGGCCGACGAGCTGGCCTTGGCCAGAAACTCCTCCGGCTCGAACAGCACATCATAGGATGCCGAGGTCTCGGGAATGTTCGGCAGTTGCCGTTCATACTTGCTGATGTCGGGACCCGGGCCGTGCCGAAGGTGGACACCGCTGATTGTCAGATAGAGGATTGAGCCGCGGATGGA
>DATNCR010000294.1:0-10352 GCA_035607135.1 Nitrospiraceae bacterium | reverse complement strand
CAGGGGGTGGTGAATGTCTTCGATCCCTGGGCGCGTGATCGCGGGGAGTATTACAGCCTCCAATGGAAAGCCAGGCCTGGGGCAGAAGAAGATGAGGCGTTCGCCAAGAAGTAAGAGATGAGGGCAGCCTGTTGATCTCCTATGCTCGCGCAACGCGCGGTCGCAGACTCCCCTCGTTGGACGCGCGCAGTGGGAGATCAAACAGGCCGCCCTCATGTGAAAAGTAGGCGAACTAGAAAGGAGATAGAAGAAGGGGGACGGTCAGGTGCCCTCCTTGCTCGCAGAGCCCCCACGATAAAACTGTGGTCGCTCGATGCGCGCAGTGGAGGACAACCTCGACCGCTCCCTTTAGTAGAGGTATGGAGCAGAGGAGGGGATGAGGCTGATGGTCTACTGTGCTTGTGGAGCGCGTACGCGGAGAATGTGTTTGCTCGACAGGCGCAGTGCAACCAACCCGGGTGTTATTCCGAAAGAGAAAAGCAAGCGAGTTTGGAAGGATTCATGAGATGGATAAGCGGTGGCCTTTGCCATTGAGCAATTGAGGTACAGCTTGCTCGGTTTCATGAAGGAGCAAATAGGTGGGCGCTCATTTTCTGTTTCGACGACACAGACTCTTCCATATTTCTTCTAGCCGCTCTTATGAGCTGTGCTTTGGATTCAATTGACAGGCAACCACAAAGTCACGTTCATTTGGATACGCGGCTGCCATCTCGAAGCCTATGCGATTTCGTTCAATCTGGCATTCCTCAGCCGTGGCAAAGGTATTCAGCACCGTGACTTTATTGAGTCCAGGCACGATATTGAGTAGAACGATGACGAGTAACCACATAGAGCTCCTTTCAGCCGCTCCAGCGGCGGTGGGCCCGCCTTCGGGCAAATTCTCCACCCCTCCCGTCGTTTCCCCGTGCAGGGCCTCAGCACGTGCCATACGGAACCATTTCTCAACGTGCCGCCGGCCTACGATCAGGGTTTCTTGTTACTGATTACTGATAACACTCCTGGGGCTGAAGTCAATACTTGTGTCGAAAACAGGAAGAGGTAGCGCGAACCATTTCCGCCTTATCCAAGCATGCGGCATTGCGTGGTTGCCCCTGCCTCGTTAGAATTACCATGGTGATATCCTATCCAGACGGGTTGATCCAATGTGGCACTTCGCGTCCGCATCAGATATGAAACATTGCACACTCAAGGAGAACTGCCGCAAGTTACCGCCGCCCTATGTCTTGGGTTTCTGCTCACTGATCCTACTGCTGGTGTTGAGTAGCAGATCCGTATATGCGGAATGGGTGGTGGTTGAGAAAGACTATCTCTCTCCAGGGATACAGACTGTGTACATCGATCCAGACAGCATTCGCAGGGAAGGGAATCTGGTGACACTGTGGCAGTTAATCGACTTTAAGTGGATGCAAGGGAGTGCGAGAGGACCTGCCAGATTCATGTCGACGAAGACCCATAAACAGTTTGATTGCGTGGGAAAGCGCGTTCGCTTGCTTGCGTTCACGGAGTTCTCACACTCAATGGGAACCGGCATTCCAGTTGGTGGACACGTAGACAGTGGCCACTGGATGCCCGTTGAGCCGGATAGTGTGAATCACGCTCTGTGGGAAGTGGCTTGCGACAATAGGGGAAATCCAGTTGGGTCGTTGTTTGATCGTGCCCCTCTCGGTTTGGCGCTATCCGAAAGTCGTTCCGGCCTCGTCCACTAACACAGCTTGATCTCCTCCTCAAGATTGGTTGATCCAACGTGGGACTTCGCCTACGCTGTACTGATGAATTATTGTACATTCCAGCTGGGATACTGCTACAGGGCGCAGATTCTGAAGAGCGAGGTTCACTGCGAGTCGAGAGCTGATATTGCGTTGGAAGCAAGCGAGTGCGATAATAAAAATGCACTACCCATCTTTACCGGGGCCAGGGCTACTGGTTTCACGCATGGGCCCTCCGTGCGTGTGTCCCTGGTGGAGTAAGGAGAACTGCCTTGAAGCACCCACCAGTTCTCACCCTTTTCCTTGGTTTCGTGTTAGTGTCCGGCTGTTCCAGCGCGGACGTGCTGGATCTCGTCTCGCGAGATCCAGCCCAAGACCACGGAGCCATTGCATCCTATTACACCCGCGAGGCGGCATTGTCACGGCAACAAATCGAGGAGTTGACCGATCGGGCCGTGCTCTATGAAGGGCTCTTCGGGCGAGAGTCTGACTGGGTGACGGGCACAAAGTTCTTAGTGAAGTTCTACCAAGAAATGGCACTTGAGCAAGATCGGCTCGCCGATCTTCACCTGAAACTGAGCAGAAAGAAATAGGTCTCTCAATCAGCCCGCACGAGAACGAAGCCACAAATCTGCCACGCATGGCGTGGCCGTACTGGGAGGAAGCTATGACACGATTCACTCTGACAACTCTTGCGCTCGCCGTACTGCTGCTGACCGCAGCCTGTGGGACCACCATCCAACCAGGCCAGCGGGGGTTGTTCTGGCATCCATTCACAGAAGGGCTTTCTACCCAACCGCTCAAGGACGGATTTTATTGGCAGGCACCTTGGAATGACGTATATCGCTACGATATTCGATGGCAGAGCCACACCGAAGACATTGATGCTCTGAGTGCAGATGATCTTCAGGTGTCCATCAAGGCGGCTATCATCCTCCGGCCCATTCCGGAAGAGCTGTATTTTTTGCAACAAGAAGTGGGCCCGGACTATTACCCTCGGGTCGTCAAACCCCAGTTTATGGCGGCAGTGCGCAGTGTGGTCTCCGGCTATAACATGGTGACGGTCCCGGAGATGAGCACCGAGATTGCGAGCAAAGTCCGGGCGGTCGTGGTTGAGAATCTCAAAGGTCGTCATTTGGAGATTCAAAATATTGCCTTGTCTGATGTCGATTTTCCTCAGATTGTCTTGCGTGCGATTGAGCAGAAACAGGCGAAGGAACAGGAAAAAGAACAGAAAGAATTCGAACTGACCATTGCCTCCAAAGATGCCGAGATTGCCCGCACGCGGGCGAAAGGCGAGGGGGATGCGATCCGGATTCGTGCCGAGGGTGAGGCAGAGGGGCTCCGCATCCGGGCCATTGGACAGTCTCAGGCGCAGGAGACCATTACAAAAACCCTCACACCGTCCTATCTTCAATACAAGTTATATGACAGTCCGAATTCCAAGATGGTCATCTTACCCGAACACATGAAGGCCCCGATCATTATTAATCCTGGAGATTCATCCAACGCCGGGCGTTGAGATCCCGTTCATGGAGGGTCTGGTAGGGAACAAGGGTTCAGAGTCAAGCATTGGATCCGGAATAACGTAATGGTGCCGTTCGCTTGGGGTCGGCCTCATTGCAGACGGATCACAATCTCATGTGCGGATAAGCAAGCCGCGCTCCAGCTCATACCTCCTCAGGGCCTGAAATAACACCTCGGCGAAGATCTTAGATATCGAGTGATATCTCGTTGTGGGATACACAGAGGAATCATATAAAAATGGGGAGGGATCTATGAAGGCTGCACAATCGACGTACATCTTCTCGATTACCGCGTTCCTGCTCGGATTTGGCTTGGGCGGAGTGTCGCTGCATGTCGCATCGGCTCAAGGACTCTTCGGGCTCAAAACATCCGTCACTCAGATCGGGAGCGCCCTGGTCGAGATGCAGAAAAACGTGGATGCGCTCCAAAAGAATATGGGCACGATCAAACAAGCCAAAGATCAGTTGGCTTCTCTGTCGCCGGCTGGTGGAGATGCCATCAAGAAGGAGGGGGAATCCTTAAAAGAGCTCATCCCTGGAATGGGCAAATAGCAGTCATCCCTGGCCCGTCCGTATTTCGCCGGCCACACATACGCTTATTGCTCTGTCTTCGTTTTTCCGAAGACGCCTAGCGGCGTATAGAGGGCGTGCCGCCAGCTGCTTGGTCCGAAGGAATATAACGTGTAGGCCCAGATCGCAAGATCAGTCACGCTGCCCCATTGAAACGTTCCATGCCACACTTGAACCGCAATTTGCGAGATGTAGAACACGGCGATCAGGCGGAGCATGATGCGCCCGATCGTCAGCCGAAGGAGAGATAGCACGCAGGCCGCTAGGAGGAGGCCGGCAAACACATCTGACAGGAGGAAGTTACCGTCGACAGGTCTGGCCAAAAAATGCCTCACCCCCATCCAGATGAGGAGGGCATGAAACCCCCACCACGTGATCATCCCAAGCAGCACATCCCTCTTCTCGGTCTCCATCGAACAACCCTCAATGAGTGTGGTGACTGACGGCAATCTTCCGTCCTGATGCGATCCTTCCCACCTGTGCCGCTGACCGATAGCCACCGTTGTCAATCGATGCATCGGCACCGCCCTACGCGAGCGGGCTAATATAGCAGAAACCGATAGCGAAAGCGGCATTGCGTGGGTTGCCCGCGTCTCGTTAGAATCCAGCTTGCAGGATGCTGAAAAAGTCCGCCAGCATCGTTCTCGGCTCATCTAAGTCCTCAACGGGGACTCGGCCGCCTCACTACTCGACGGCGCGCACAAACTTGGTGCTCCTTATTCGTCGCACCGTGCGCCCCCAAGGGTACGCTCGGGCCTTCACTCGCTGCGACCTTGTCCGCGGAACGGCACGTCCTTGGATGAAGAGGCTGTCTTGGCAGCCTCAGGGCGGGCGGGTGAAGTAACCGCCGGGGTTGGGTGGGTGAGAAGGCTGGCCATTTTGAGCATCCTGCTGGAGTGTTCTTCTGTCGTGGAAGATCTGTGGGCCATCGAGGTTTCCTGTGCCAACATAGTTTATCTGTAGCCCACTAAGTTACGCTTCTGTCCGAGATTGGTGATTCAATGTGGTATTTCGCAGTGGTGTCGGCTCTGTTTGTCGTTGGCGTGTTGGCAAATCCATGTGGGGCACAAACGCCGCCCGCAGCGCCCCCGGTTCAGAACCAAGCAGGACAGCTTCTCCAATCTGTGCCTAGTGCCGTGTTTCCCGGCCAGGCCAATGCCGGGCCCACATCAGTACCGACCCCCGGTGTTGGTTCCTCGGTAAGTTCAAGTACCGGGAAGACCTTTGGTTCAGCCGGACGAGGACTCCCTGGAATGCCTGGCGGTCCGCCGATTAAGGGCCTGATGGGATCTCAGGATCCCTCAAGCCGGTACATGACACCCCCGATTATTCCACCGTTGCTATGCGACCCGGCCGTGAATATTCCTTGTTAGGAGGAGCCTGTCCGACATTGACCGTTCTACTGCGGCGAATGATTCGCGACCATCTGCGTCGTTCTCGGCCCGAAAAAATCCTCAGCGTATTCCAGCGAATACGCTTCCGGTTTTTCCGGGCCTGCGGCCTTGCATCTGGCCGCACCTCCTTCGCCTCGTCACGAACGGCAAGGTCGAACAGGCTCCTGCAGGATGCTGAAACAGTCCGTCAGCCTTGCGTGGCTATTATGGAGGATTGTTCTTTCGATGTGTCACGCTAGTGTTCAACAGCTCTTAGGGAGGGTTCGCGTGGCGAGCGACACTCCCGTCTTGATCCTGCCCGGTTTTGGTAATTCCGGGCCGCAACATTGGCAAACGCTCTGGGAGCTGCGGCATCCCAATTGGCGACGCGTGAATCTGGGAAAGTGGGACGCCCCGGCCTGTGACGATTGGGTTCATGCATTGGATGTCGCCGTGCAGGCCTGTCCTTCACCTCCCGTGCTTGTAGCCCATAGTCTCGCCTGTCTCCTGGTGGCCCATTGGGCCTATCATTCATCACGAATTCCGAAGGGCGCGTTTCTCGTGGCGGTACCAGATCCAAAGAGTGTCAGTTTTCCTGCTGCGGCGCGGGGGTTTGTCCCGGTGCCGCTGGTGCCCTTCATGTTTCGGAGCCTCGTGGTTGCCAGCGCCAATGACCAACTCGGATCGCTGGCCCATGCGAAACATTGTGCGATGGCTTGGGGAAGCATGTTTATTGATATCGGCCAGGCGGGACACATCAATGCCGACAGCGGGCATGGTGAATGGGATGAAGGGTATGAACTGTTTCGACAATATGTGGCCGAGTAGGATGTTGAAACAATCCGCCAGCTTCGTTCTCGGCTCATCGAAATCCTCAACGTACCCCCGAGGGTACGCCTCCGGTTTCGATTTCCCTGCGGCCTTGCTGGACGGACTGTTTGAGCATCCTACAGTAGAGGTTCCAGTTGTGCATACGTGCAGGCCGCCCGATGCCTTCGCCGTGCAACATTGTTGTACTGTGACCTACAACTAATGCAGATTCGTATTGATCACGCTAGGCCGGATGATGCACCGATCATCGCGCAGATGGTCGGTGAACTTCTTCGCGAAATCATGATGCTGGTCGAAACCAAGACGTTTGGCTTTCACCAGGAGGAGACGGAAACACGGGCTCGATCCTGGATCGTGGATGGAAAGTATAGCGTCTTGCTGGCACGCGAGGGGGTACAGCCGGAACCCCTCGGCTTTCTGGCACTCTATGAGAGTTTTGCGCTCTATACGGAAGGCGCCTATGGCACGATTCCGGAATTCTATATCCGTCCGGCCCATCGATCGAAGGGGATAGGAGCGGCGCTGATGGGGGAGGCACGGCGGCTTGGACAATCGAGAGGATGGCGTAGACTCGAAGTGATAACTCCGCCTCTCCCGCAGTTCGACAGGACCATGGCGTTTTATCAACGCGAAGGATTCAGTATCTCCGGTGGGCGGAAGCTGAAACTGGAGTTGTCATGAGGCCGGTGGTGCAGCTCGAACGGACCGGGTGCGGCATTGCAAGCATGGCAGTTCTGGTAGGTGTGAGCTATGCGCAGGCGAAACAGGTAGCGAATCAGCTCGGTATCTTCGCCGACGATCCGAGGTTGTGGTCCGAGACGGACCACGTTCGCAGGCTGCTCAAGGAGTATGGGTTTCGGTCGGCTCAAACCGAAGTGCCATTCACGTCATGGGAGGCCCTGCCGAATCTTGCATTACTCGCCATCAAATGGCACGAAGATGAGGGCCGAGTATTTTGGCACTGGGTGGTGTTTTGGCGCAGCTCTCGTGGACCTGTCGTATTCGATTCCAACCGTGCACTTCGGTGCCACGTACGGACCGACTTTGGTCGCATGAAACCAAAATGGTGGATTCCGGTTGACCCGATATAGAAGGCGGCTACATTGCAAGCCGATGACTCTAGTCGATGACTACAGGCCTCCGTCCGATTTCAGATGGTCAGTCTCGCTGCGGCTGGGTCGGTGGCAAGCCGCATTTCATTCGTTATCATGATCAGGAATGGGGTGTGCCGGTCCATTCAGACCGAAAACATTTTGAGATGCTGCAGTTGGAGGGAGCTCAGGCCGGTCTCACATGGGAAACGATCTTGCTGCGGCGGGATGGCTATCGGCGGGCATTTGCACAGTTTGATCCGAAGAAGGTGGCACGATTCACCGCGAAGAAGAAAGCCGAGCTACTGAAAAATCCCGGCATCATTCGCAACCGACTCAAGATTGACTCGGCGGTGACCAACGCGCAGGCGTTTCTCTCTGTCCAGGAAGAGTTCGGTTCATTCGATCACTACGTCTGGCAGTTTGTCGGTGGAAAACAGAAAATGAATCGTCGGCGCATGACGCAGGTTCCCGCCACGAGTCCGGAGAGCGACGCCTTGTCGAAGGATCTCAAGAAGCGTGGTTTCCGGTTTGTCGGCAGCACGATTATCTATGCCTACATGCAGGCGGTTGGGCTGGTAAACGACCATACGACCGACTGTTTCGTGACATCGCACACAAGAACGACATCATAAGCGCGTACCCATGCAGCTCCCCCGTCCTCAGGACCAACTCGCCGGCTGTGTCTGGCTTCCGCGTTTCGCGGAAAAGGCGAGGCTGTCTCTTGATCGGCAGCTTCCGTTTATCTATCAATTGGCCTTTGGCAGCCGATATGGCGTGGACGGGCATTTCCTCCGTCACTTTGATCTCACCATCGATCAGTTTCTCGCCGCGGTTCGCCAGTCAAAGGACAATGCTGCGTTAGCCCGGTGGTTTCTTGCACTTCCCGGCGCCAGTCCACCTCGCATCCCCGAGTGGAATCGTTTTGCCACATTGCTTGGAGTCAAGGGACATCCCGGCTATCTCACGCTGCAGCTCGCCAAATGGCTGTTCTATCCCAAATCGGTGCGTATCCCTGTCCGGAACCTATTTGAGGCAATTGACCAGGACGAACATTGAGAGGGATATGCCCTCGCGCGAATTGGACCGGCCTCCGGTGAGGCCCGTATAGAGTCCGCGAACATGAACGATGTAAGGACAAGAGGCATGGCAACGAGCACGATCACTGTGCGTTGCTGCATCGCGGGCGGTGGGCCAGCGGGGATGATGCTCGGGCTCTTGCTTGCTAGGGCCGGTGTCTCAGTGCTCGTACTCGAAAAGCACGCGAACTTCCTGCGTGACTTTCGCGGAGACACGTTGCATCCCTCGACCTTGGAAGTCATGCATGAGTTGGGGGTGCTCGACCGGTTTCTCACGCTGCCGCACCAAAAAATCCTCCACCTGAACGGACAATTCGGTGATGTCGCCTTTACCTTCGCCGATTTTTCCACGCTCCCTGTGCGGTGCCCCTATATCGCCTTCATGCCACAGTGGGACTTCCTCAGCTTCCTGGTGGAGGAGGCGAAACGCTTTCACGCGTTTCAACTCCGCATGAGCGCAGAGGTGACGGATCTCATACGGGACGGCGATCAGATCGTTGGGCTCACCGTCAATACGGGAGAAGGAGCGCTGGAGGTTCGCGCAGACCTGGTGGTCGGTGCCGATGGCCGGCATTCCGTAGTGCGCGAGCGGGCCGGACTTTCGATCGAAGAATTCGGGGCGCCAATGGATGTGCTCTGGTTCCGGCTCTCGCGGCGTGCCGGCGATCCTGTCGATCCGATGGGCCGCTTTGACCGCGGCCGCATCTTCATCATGTTGAACCGCGCAGACTACTGGCAATGTGGGTTCGTGATCGCGAAAGGCTCCCGCAGTCACATCGAGTCGCAGGGGTTGGTCTCGTTTCGTGAGAGCATCGCTCAGCTGGCACCGTTTGCGGCGGATCGGGTTCAAGAACTCCAAAGTTGGGAACCGATCAAGCTCCTCACCGTGCAAGTCGATCGATTGAGGCAGTGGTACGGACCGGGGCTACTCTGCATCGGCGATGCTGCGCATGCCATGTCGCCGGTCGGTGGCGTCGGGATCAACCTGGCCATCCAGGATGCGGTCGCGACGGCGAATCTGCTGACGGCGCCTCTACGTATTGGACGGCCGACAACCCAGGACCTTCAGCGGGTCCAGCAGGGGCGCGAGTGGCCGACCCGCATGACTCAACGAGTGCAGCTCGCGATTCAGGATCGCGTCATCAGACGCGCACTGACCGATCGTGACAAGTTTTCGCCGCCATTTCCAGTCCGTCTGCTGGCATGGCTTCCATTCCTCCGACGGATTCCCGCTCGGATGATCGGACTCGGATTTCGACCGGAGCATGTGCAGACCCCTGACACAAAGACGCTGCATGCGTCGCCAGCGGACCTATAGAAATCCTGCTTTGTCACCTGACTCCAGACGCGCCATCTTGATCGAACGAGCGCGGGTGGCGTGATTACGTGATTAATTGGAACTCTCTGACGAACTGACGAAGGCCTTTCGGTAGGTGGTCACTTTTTCGAGATAGTGGCGGGTCTCGTCGTACGGCAGGTTCGTTCGCAGTTGGTCATAGACGGCGGCAGGCTTGAGACCATTGATCTGATTGACGGCAGCCACACGATCGCGCGAAAAGGTGCGGAACACGTTGCTTGGGCCGGTATTGTAGGCCGAAATCACACAGTATTCGCGTGACACATGATGCTCGACGGCCTCCAGCTGGTTGAACATCAAGACATTGAGATAGGCCGTGCCCAGTTCCACGTTATTCTCAGGGTCGAATAGATAATCACGTGACGGGGCCACGTCCTGCCCTTTCGCCTTTCGGTAGGCTTCGCGGCCCCCGCTGCTCGGCACGAGCTGCATGAGTCCGTAGGCCGGTGCCGAACTGACGGCGTAGGGATTGAAGTTGCTTTCGGTGCGAATGATCGCGAAAACGAGACTTGGGCTGATCTTGTATTGCTCGGCGAACTGTTGGACAACGGGGCGATACTTTTCGGCTTGTCTGTGCGAGAGGTTTGCCGCCATTTTTATCGTGACGTAAGTCGCCGTCTTCTTCATCCCTTCCTGGTCGACTTCCCGCGTGCCAGATTTGCTGGTGAGAAGATGCTCTGCAAATTGCTCCGCGTCGGTCGGCGTTCGAATCGCTTTGCCTTCTTGGTCGAGGACCAATCCAAGAAGGTAGGGCTCCTTGTCTCCAGTTAGTACGATTTCCTTGTCCGAAAACAAGTCGACGGCCCTGGGATCTTGAGG
>DATNCR010000258.1:0-5491 GCA_035607135.1 Nitrospiraceae bacterium | reverse complement strand
CCGGACGACGGATGTGACGGGGGTGATGGCGTTGAATCCGGGGGTGGAGATGGTGATGCCGGGGGACAATGTGAGTGTGACGGGGGAGTTGATCAGCCCGATCGCGATGGATCAGGGGTTGCGGTTCGCGGTGCGCGAGGGTGGCAAGACCGTCGGCTCCGGCGTCGTCACCGAAATTCTAGCGTAATGATCGGCCGATGAATAGAGGAACGAATGGTTAAGGTTGAACAAAGAATCAGGATTCGTTTGCGCGGGTTTGATTACCGCGTGTTAGACCAATCGGTGGCGGAAATCGTTGAGACCGTCCGTCGGAGCGGGGCGAAAATTGTGGGGCCGATTCCGCTTCCTACGCGCATCGAGAAGTTTACGGTGCAGAGCGCGACACATGCAGACAAGAAGGCTCGCGAGCAGTTCGAAATCAGAACGCACAAGCGCTTGATGGACATCATGGACGCGACTCCTGAAACCATGGATTCCCTGATGAAATTGAACTTGGCCGCCGGCGTGGACGTCGAGATTAAGCTCTAAGGGTAGGCGACTGACAAGGAACTGTACGCATGACGAACGGGTTGTTGGGTAAAAAACTGGGGATGACCCAAATATTTGACGAGTCGCGATTTACGCCTGTGACCGTCATCGAGGCGGGTCCTTGCCGCGTGGTCACGATCAAGACAAAAGAACGCGATGGGTATGAATCCGTTCAGTTGTCGTTCGGTGAGGTAAAAGAACGCAAGTTGTCCAAGGCCGAACTGGGACATCTGAAGAAGACGGAGGCTCCAGCCACCCGTGTTCTCAGAGAGTTTCAAAAGGTTGGCGATGTGACGGTAGGGCAATCCATCAAGGTTGATATCTTTAAAAAGGGCGACTGGGTGGATGTCATCGGTATTTCTAAGGGAAAGGGATATCAAGGAGTCGTGAAGCGGCATCATTATGCAGGCGGTCCTGAATCCCACGGGTCTATGTTCCATCGTCATCCCGGCTCGATGGGCGCCAGTTCATATCCTTCTCGTGTTTGGAAAGGGAAGACCTTGCCAGGACATATGGGGGCCAAGCGTATTACAGCGCAACGATTGAAAGTGATTGAGTCCAGGCCCGATGAGAACTTGCTCTTCGTTCGAGGGGCCATACCCGGTGCAGCAAATGGACTCATCATGGTGAGAAAGTCGAAGAAGGGGTAAGGGCATGCCCACGGTTGATGTCGTTGATTTGAAGAAGAAGAAAGTCGGGTCCGTCGATCTTCCTGACGAAGTATTCGGCTGTAAGCTGCACTCGGCCTTAGTCCATGAAGCGGTGGTGATGCAGCGTGCCTGTGAGCGTCAGGGAACGGCATCCACATTGCGGCGGGGAGAAGTCGCTGGGTCCGGGAAAAAGCCGTGGAAGCAAAAGCATACTGGGCGGGCGCGGGCAGGGTCGATCCGTTCTCCAGTATGGCGTCATGGCGGATCGGTGTTTGGGCCGAAGCCTCGTGATTACTCCTACAGCATGCCGAAGAAAAAGTATCGTGCTGCGCTTCAATGCGCGCTTTCGGCAAAGTTGGCGGACGGACAAGTGGTGATTGTGTCGAATCTGTCGTTGGACCAGCCAAAGACGAAATTGTTGGCCCGAGCGTTGACCCACTTGGGTGCCGGGGCCTATGCCTTGATCGTGGCAGGTGCCGGACATGCTGGATTGGCTCAAGCTGCAGGCAATCTCCCCAATGTGTGTGTGGTAGGGCCTGAGGGATTGAACGTCTACGATATCGTTCGAGCTGAATTGATTCTAATTCTTGAGCGCGAGTTGCCGCGGGTGAAGGAGGTCTGGGCATGAAGGCGGGTCTCCATAGCATTCTGTTGCAGCCGTTGCTGACTGAAAAGATCACGGCGATGCGGGAAAGCAACAATACTGTGGGCTTCCTCGTTCACCCGGATGCGAACCGTGTCCAGATTAAGCAAGCCGTCGAATCGCTGTTGAAGGTGAAGGTCGAGCGAGTGAATGTGATGAATGTTCGCGGGAAGGTGAAGCGCTTGGGGCGTTTTTCCGGTAAGCGGTCGGATTGGAAAAAAGCCTTCGTCAAGCTCAAGCAAGGCGAGAAGTTGGAACTCTACGAGAGCGCATAGCGGGATGTAGCACCGGGCTGACCTCGGTGTGCTGGAAGGACGACTGTCGAATGGGAATCAGAGTCTACAAGCCAAGGACACCGGGACGTCGCGGGATGACTGCGGTGACGACGGAAGAACTGTCGAAGAAGAGGCCGGAGAAATCCCTCACGTCATTTCGCCGGAGTACTGGAGCCAGGAACAACGAAGGGCGAACGACGGTACGTTTCCGTGGGGGCGGGCATAAACGGCTTTATAGAAAAATTGATTTCCGGCGCGACAAGGCCGGAATTCCAGGGACCATTGCCGCGCTTGAATACGATCCCAATCGGTCGGCCCGGATTGCCTTGGTGCACTATAAAGATGGCGAGAAGCGCTATATCTTGGCCCCAGTTGGCTTGAAAGTCGGGGATGTGGTGCAGTCGGGTGTTGGCTCAGAGGTTCGTCTTGGGAATGCGTTGCCTCTGGCCAGTATGCCATTGGGAACCACCATTCATAATATAGAGCTGAAACCCGGAAAAGGCGGACAGCTGATTCGCAGTGCGGGAGGCGCTGCTCAGGTGATGGGGCGCGACGGCGAATATGTGCAGGTGCGACTCAGGTCCGGTGAGATGCGAAGAATCCTTTCAACCTGCATGGCAACCGTCGGCCAAGTTGGGAATACGGATCATGAGAATATTAATGTTGGGAAGGCAGGTCGGACGCGATGGCTGGGCCGACGCCCGAATGTGCGCGGTGTTGTGATGAATCCGGTCGACCACCCGCATGGTGGCGGCGAAGGCAAATCCGGACAGGGTAACCCCCATCCGGTCTCCCCGTGGGGCCTTCCAACCAAGGGCTACAAGACCCGGAACAACAAGTCGACGGACAAGTTCATTATTTCCCGCCGCAAGTAGGAGAACGCGATGCCGAGGTCAGTCAGTAAAGGTGCATTCGTTGACGATCATCTACTTCAGAAAGTGGAGCGGATGAATCAGAACAAGGATCGAAAGATCATTAAGACCTGGTCGCGGCGGTCCACCGTCATTCCGGATATGATCGGACATACGTTCGCGGTTCATAACGGTAAGAAGTTCATTCCGGTCTTTGTGACGGAAAACATGGTTGGGCACAAGCTTGGAGAGTTTGCTCCGACCAGGTTCTTTAAGGGGCATGGACACGCCAGGACAGAGAAGGCGGTCGCGCTTAAGTAGGGATAGGCTACGGTCTCGGTACACTCGATTGGATAGGACGGTTATGGCTGAAGCACGAGCAGTTCTGCGGTTCGTACGTGTCTCTCCGAGGAAAGCTCGCCCGGTGATCGACTTGATCCGTGGGCAGCAAGTGCCGATGGCCTTGGCATTGCTCAGAAATTTGCCGCGTCAGGCGTCAAAGGTGATCGAAAAGATTTTGCGGTCCGCCGTGGCAAATGCAGAGCAAAAGGAGATGGGCGACAGTGAATCGATGGTGGTGTCGAAGGCGTTTGTGGATTGCGGGCCGACGTTGAAACGTTTTCGATCTCGATCGCAGGGGCGCGCGAATGCGATTCACAAGCGTATGAGTCATATTACAGTCGTCGTGTCGGCTGCAAGCATGAAAGAAAAGAAGTAGAGAGAAGCGGCAACAGAACGGACGTATTTCCTGTTTGAGTGAGGCATAAGAAGTTATGGGGCACAAGACACATCCGATCGGGTACCGGCTAGGATACAACGTGACGTGGTCATCTCGGTGGTATGCCAGCAAGGATTATGCAAAGCTGCTCCATCAGGACATTAAGATCCGCAAGATGGTCAAACAGCGTCTCTTTCATGCGGGTGTGGCCAAGGTTGAAATCGAGAGATCCGGAGATCAGACGCGTGTGATCATTCATACCGCGCGCCCCGGTATCATCATCGGTCGTAAGGGAGCTGAGGTCGATAAGCTCAAGGCGGAGTTAGAGAAGAGCTACTCGGGTCAAGTCTACATTACGGTGAAGGAAATCAAGAAGCCGGAACTGGATGCCCAGTTGGTGTGTGAAAACGTCGCAACTCAGTTGGAAAAACGGGTGGCATTCCGCCGAGCCATGAAGCGAAGCGTGCAGTCTGCACTTCGTCTTGGAGCCCAAGGCATCAAGATTATGGTCGGGGGCCGTCTTGGCGGGGCGGAGATCGCGCGCTCAGAGTGGTACCGCGAAGGCCGTGTGCCGCTCCATACGCTCCGGGCAGACATCGACTATGGGTTTGCTGAAGCCCACACGACGATGGGTCAGATTGGAATCAAGACATGGATCTATAAGGGGGAAGTCCTTCCGTTGCCGCCCCTTAATAAAGAATCTGTATTTGACCGCAGACTTGGGTAATTGAAGAGGGTATCGTGTTAGCACCAAAGAAAGTTAAGTTCCGTAAAATGATGAAGGGGCGTATGACCGGTAAGGCCTACCGGGGCAGCCAGATTACCCTCGGAGAGTTTGGGCTTAAAGCGCTTGAGCCTGGCTGGATCACCAGCCGACAGATTGAGGCGGCACGCATCGCGATCACTCGGTGTGTGAAGCGCGGTGGCCAGGTATGGACGAGAATATTCCCCGATAAACCGATTACCAAGAAGCCGGCTGAGACTCGAATGGGTAAAGGGAAGGGCAACCCGGAGTACTGGGTCGCTGTCGTCAAGCCCGGCCGTATTCTCTATGAGATGGATGGCGTGACGCCGGAGGTGGCCAAGGAAGCCTTCCGCCTGGCTTCGCATAAATTGCCCATCGCGACGAAGTGTGTCATTCGCGGCGAGTTCTAGCTTCGATCGAACAGCACGAAAGAGTAAAGGGATTGCATTCATGGATCTGAAGGAATTGCGGCAACTCACGGGGCCTGAGCTGGCGGAGAAGATGCAGCAGCTCACTCAGGAACTCTTCAATTTTCGTTTTCAACTGGGAACCGGGCGCTTGGAAAACCCCATGCAAGTTCGAAAGACGAAGCGGTCCATTGCCAGGATAAAAACGATTCAACGTGAGCTCGCACAGGTCGAACCACAGTCTACCGCGGCGAAAGGGGCTTGAGGATGGGAGAGACAGTCAATAAGCGCCGTGAATGGGTTGGGCGTGTGGTCAGCAATAAGATGAATAAGACCGTGGTCGTCGAAATCGAGCGTTCGGTGATTCACCCGCTCTATCGGAAGGTCCTTCGACGAGTGACAACATTCAAGGCGCACGATGAGGATAACGCCTGCAAAATAGGCGACCGTGTGCGCATGGTCGAGACCAGACCCATCAGTAAAGATAAGCATATGCGGGTTGTCGAAGTCGTGGAAAAAGGACGGGCTGAGTAGATTGAAGGCGTGCGAAGGGTAGAGGAAACACCGGGACTATGATTCAAAGCTATACATACATGGACGTGGCCGATAACTCCGGTGCCAAGCAGGCCATGTGCTTTCATGTGCTTGGTGGGACCAGGCGTCGCTATGCCTCG
>DATNCR010000348.1:0-50913 GCA_035607135.1 Nitrospiraceae bacterium | reverse complement strand
AACGATCTTCCGACAAAATTGATGTCGCGCCAGGCGAACGATATTGAAGAAGAGTTCCTTCGACCGAATTTGAGCGAAGCCTTACATGGGAAGATTGCTGACTGGGCGACCTTTGTCCGGGCGTTCGATGCCATGGATATGAACGCGCTCAAGGGCTTTCCCCCCTTCCTCGACGACCTGGTGTGGGAACGTGAATATCGGACGGTCGAATGGAAAGAGGTGCCCTACAGAAAAACAATCACAGAGTTTCTCAAACGTATTGATGAACATGTCGTCGTTCCCGTCAATCTGGGAGCCTATGCTACGATCAAGGAAGCCAAGCGCCTCCTGGCCCCCGGGGCGATCGGGTTCAGCAGTTTCGACGCGGGTACCGCAGATATGCAGGTGTTGAATGATCCGGAGAAGCCCTGCTATGGCCAATTTGGCGGGCAACAGAGCTTCATGGTCAACTTTGCGTTAGCCGAAGCAGTCGCCAAGCAGTTGGAGGTCGGCACGATGACCATGGAAAGCCAGCGCGAGTTCGTGGGGCGCAGCTTGGGCACCAACGTCTTGACGCTCATGGACCTCATCGCCACCCATCCGTCTGCCGGTACGAGAATGGCGCCGTGGGAGCAGGACCGCTTGATGCTCAAGACCCTCCGCGCATTGAATGAGACCTATCGGAGCCCCTATGTGCGCCATCTGGACTTCCCCATTCCGTTGGAGATGCCGCCGGAGGAGCGCGATGCGCTCCAGGCCCTTGTGCGCTCGCTCACGCCGACAGGCATGCCAGATACTGTCGCCTATCTGACAGAGGAAGAATTGGCGTTGGCCTCGAAGGATCTTGAAGACATCGGCTATGATTCTCAGTCGTTCATGATTGCCTTGACCGCTCCACCGAGCCCTGTGGATTACTTTCATGCCTACGTCAGGCCGCGCGAGTCTTCGAGCAGGACGCCGAACTAAACCGCCAGCCTATCGTGTTCGTGTGGTTTCTCTGGTCAATCCGCTTCATCTGGTAAATAGACGAGATGGACTAGATAGACCAACCAGACCGGATAGACCAGAAGAGCGCTCCTGTAGCCTGCTGGAGCCAACCCCCTAGACTTTTTGCCGAATTTCTGCTTGACTCAGTAGTAGTTCTTCTATAGCCTTTACAGCCTTCTCCTCGTATGAGGAAAGTTCCCACCGCTCGATCGATTGAATGCTGCGAGGCGAGTGGACCTAGGTGGGACAAGAAGAGAAAGCGAGCGACTGATGTTTGGATCGTTTGGATGGATGGAATTGATGTTGATTCTGTTCATCGTCTTGATCATTTTCGGCGCCGGTAAAATTCCGCAATTGGGTGAGGGGCTTGGAAAGGCCATCAAAGGATTCAAGAAGAGTGTCAATGAGGCCGATGCGATCGACGTAACACCTCCTCCGTCCGATGCGCCTGAAGCCCCACCTTCACAGGTCTCGCAAGCTCAGAACACCCCACCGGGCACGGCCCAGGCTCAATCGGAGAAGCAGGTCAAGCAAGGTTGAAAGTGCGGTGATGGGTGACCAGTGATAAGCCGACGCAGTCCGAACCGATCACCTATCCCCGATCACGTATCATTGGTTATGAACCATGTTTGGATTGGGCATCGGCGAAGTTCTCATTATTTTGGTGATTGCATTCTTGCTGTTTGGCCCCAAGCAGCTGCCTGAAGTCGCTCGTCAGGTCGGGAAAGCGGTCAAGGGGTTCAAAGAAACAGCAGAAGATTTGCGGAAGTCGGTGGAGCCGGAGCTCAACATGATCCAGCAGGAAGTGAAGATGGTTGAGCAGGACTTTCAGGCCTCGATCAAAGACGCAGAAGAGCAGATCAATGCCGTCACCACCCCGGCAGAGAAACCAGAAGATTCGAAGGGATCATCGAATCCGGTGTGAGTGTAGCTCCAGATCAGCATGTGAAGATGAGCTGTTCTGAGATAGAGCCCGTGTGAATGTCGACACCCACTGTGCCTGCCGCAGGACTCTTTCACCTCACCAGTTTGAAGAATACGGTTATCATCACGCTCGTCGAAGGGCATCCTCTGACTGGTGTCAGCAAGTTCTCAAGAACAACACAATTGGTCGCAAGGGTTAAGGAGAAGGCTAGTTAATACTGGTCTCCCATACCCGTATGTGAATTCATAGGAGGACCCTTGTGAGAATCATAAGACAAATACGGTGGACAGGTCTGTCCACCTACTGGAGTGTCGCTGGGATGGCAGCGGTGATGTCATGTGTATCGACCCCGGCTCAGGCCGCCTATGAATTGCCGCCGGGCGAAAAAATTACCCATGCCGCCGTCGTGGCTCGAGCCATTCCGGACAAAGAAGCCTACGAACTCTACGATCCGAAGATCGGGAAGAATTTCGACATCACGAAGTTCTGGATGCGCGCCGACCTTCGCGTGCGGTACGAATTTCGGAACAATACCTGCTTCGGTAGCGCCATGGTCACCAGCGCCGCCGCGCCCGTGGGCAATGCGGCCTGCAACAGTCCAAACAGCGGCACGACTGCGAATGGAGAAGCGGGCAAGGCGAATGAGTCCTTTGCCCTACAGAAGACGCGTTTGGGTTTCGGCTATGACCTCTCACCTGACGTGAATTTCTACTTGGAGCTCATCCACTCAGCCGTGTGGGGTGGCAACGGGCTCCAGGGTACCCCGCTCAATGACAATCAGAGGACCAATAGCGGAGCGACCGGGACTGGCTTCGGGAACGGCGGCGTCCTGGGCGTCCGAGCCGGCTATATGTTGATTCGGAATTTCGCGGGGATCCAAGACCTGAGCGTGAAGGCTGGCCGGCAATATGTGGTGTTCGGCAGCCAATCGATATTCGGCGCCTTCGACTGGTCCAACACGGGATTCTCCTTTGACGGGGTCATGTTGCAATATAGTACCAAGGCCTGGGATAGCCACCTTGGTTGGTTCCGCGCCTCTGAATCCGACCTCGGGCAAGGATCGCCTCTCGGCGCGCTTACGACGAACCTTCCTGTTTCTGGTAGCACGAACCCCAAACTGAATAACGGCAGCGCGAACATCGATTCCGACGTGATCGTGTTCTATAACCAGATCAAGTCGGTGCCGGGATTTGTAATCGAACCCTACTACATCCTCTATTCCAACCGGTACAACTCGGGGGACAACAGCAACCAGGGTCTCGGTACACCGAAGCACTCGAATCAGACTCGTCATATGGTCGGAAGCCGGATCGAGCTGCGGAAAGGCAACTTTGACGGATACAACGAGACGATCTACCAGTTCGGTGAGATGGGCGACAACGGTGGGCCTAGCGCAGGTTATGGCAACCAAAAGTATCTCCACATCAATGCCTGGGCGACCAGAACCTGGATCGGCTATACCGTGTACGAATGGGATTGGAAACCTCGGTTGGCCATCAACTTTGACTATGCCTCCGGTGATGGCAGGGCAAACTGCACGATCGGTGGGAACACTGATTGTAAATCTGCCAACACGTTTGAGAACTTGTGGGGGACCAACCATATTCACATGGGCTATATGGATACCATAGCCTGGAAGAACATGATGAAGCCTTCGATTAATCTCCAATTCCGTCCTACCAAGGATGATCATATTGAAATTTGGGCCACCAGTCTGAACCTGGCCAATACGAAGGACAACTGGTACCGTGCCGCACAGGGTGTGTATGTCTTTTCAAGGACGGACAATACCAAGCGGCACCTTGGCAACGAATTGGACTTCATTTGGACGCGCTTTTTCATGGATGGCAAGTTGTCCTTCCAAGCCGGCTATGGTCACCTCTTCGCCGGTTCGTATATTAAGGAGAATCTGGGCACCAACACCGATCAGGATTGGGCCTATGCGCAACTCTGGGTGAACTTCTAGTAGGACGCGGAAAAGGCCGCTCTTCTTACCCGCCCCACTCCGGCGTCTAGTTCACCCGCCCGCCCTGAGTCTGCCAAGACAGCCTCTTTTGCCCATGGACACGCGGTGTCTCGATTCGCTCAGAGACTCAATGTGAGGATGAGGATGAAACCCTATGGAGCGTGATCCGCTTCAACACATCGTGAGGGTGGAAAGGGGGATTCGAGGAAGGGACTGTGTCCAGCGTGTAGTCTTCGGGCCGGCTCTCGGCCGACTCAGAGGACGATGAGGACCTCTCAGAGGATGGTCAATTAACTGTATTGTCCCACAGATCACATTGTTTGATCGCCCAAAACACCGCTTCTTTGAGTTTCTTCAACGGGACGTTCTCCGGATCGCGTATAGCTTGTAGTGTCTTGTCGAGATCGTAGAGCGGTTGGATCGAACGTTTGTCCGGAATTTTTCCCAAGGCCCAGGCCACTTCCGTGAGTACGGACCAGTCCGTCTTTGGATCCTTGAGCTTGGCCAATAGCGGCAGCACGACTGAAGCGTCCCCACGCATTCCGCCGAGTTGGCCCAACCCCTTGGCTGCCGTGGCTTGCACATCGAGGTCCGGTGACGTATTCATGGTTTCAACGAACAGAGGAATACCCTCTTTGCCAAGATTGCTCATCGCCCCAATCGCGTGTTTCGCCAGGTCACGATCTCTCAGCGCCTCTTTCAATTTCGGTAAGGCCTCGTCGGCTTGCATCTCGCCTAAGAGAGAAATAATTTTCAATTTTCTGGCCTTCGATGTATCGGATCGATCAAGCAACCTGAGAAGCCTCGCCGACTGACCCCATTCAGCGGCCAGCAACAAGGGAAGTTCATATGTCTCGAACACGTCCCTCAATTTGCCCAGGGCATAGATTCCAGGATCTCCTGCATTGGCCGATTGCGCGGCTAGCGCCGCATCTTCAAACTCGGTTCGGATTTCTTTCTGCCATTTGACCTTCATGTCACCGAGAAGATAGGTCATCTGACAGGCGGGGCCTTTCCACAGTCGCGACGGGGCATCGGGCAAATCCGCATCCCCGCCAGCAGAAGTGGTACCTTCCCAGGTTTTTCGCTGTTCGCATTTTACTTTGACCACAGCGTCATGGGGTTTACCGGCCTCTCGTACAACCGTGAAATCCAATTCGCCGATCCGGCGAGCGACAAGCTCAGTAATCGGCGCAGCGTCAACGGCCCCCTGGTCTGTAAGGGCAATCGCCTCAACACGCAGGGTTTGAATCTTCTCCAGTAGCGCTTTCTGTTCCATCGTGAAGTAGTCTCGGTAGGCCCATGAAGGAGGAGAGGGAAGTGCCACAACATTAAAAGCCAGTGCTGAGAGCAGCAGGGCAATGCGTATCATGCACATCCTAACCAGTATATGGGCGATGAATGACGCATGCGACCTGATTATACCCGTCATCGGAGGTTGAGGCTACCGTAGCTACTTGTTTGACGGCTTCTGCAATAGTGGGACATATAAAAATATGGAGGGGTACCTATTGCTCGTAATCACAACCTCCTCCGGCAATAGGTACCCCGGATCAGGGAAATACCTTTCGAGGATAGAGTCAGCCCTCCCCATCACCTATCTAGCGTTTCCGCTGGCTCAAAAACAAATAATTCCGATAGTGTCCCAGTGACATGCGATTTTGAATTCAGGAGAATATGCGCGCTCATCGACAGGGCAGTTCATCATGAAACAGATTGGACAAAACGGAGGAACGCCATGAAAAAGCAGATTCCATTTTTTTTGTTCCTGTGCGCACTGTCTGTAAGTGCTGCTGCACAAGCAGATACTGGGGTTCAGATGAATCTTGTTGATGAGAATGGTGTCGGCAAAGGGATTGGGCAAGTCACAATCAGTGAAACGCAATACGGCCTCGAGTTCAGCCCCGCCATCACCGGTCTACCACCGGGGTTACATGGGTTCCATGTGCATGAAAACCCGAGTTGCGAGCCGAAGGAAAAAGACGGCAAAAAAATGCCTGCATTAGCTGCTGGCGGCCACTATGATCCAGCAGGCAGCAAACGCCATAGTGCGCCCTGGCGCGACGGTCACCTTGGGGATTTGCCTGCATTGTCTGCTGATGCAAATGGCAATGCCAGTCCTGTATTGGCACCACGTGTGAAGATGGCCGACCTTATGGGCCGCGCGCTCATGATCCATGCAGGAGGAGATAATTACGCGGATCAACCGGCTCCATTGGGCGGTGGAGGGATACGTTGGGCTTGTGGCGTCATTCAAGCCCCCTGATTTGTATGTGAACTCGCTGAGCCGATAATGGTCGAGGTGTCCGGTTTCTTCCTCGAGTCCCGGTGGAGACACCAGGACATTACGGTATGCGCGGAATGGGATTATTGGACTGGAAACGAAATGATAATTCCTCCCATCACATCGTAGAGCTTGTAATCCCGTTTTGTGCTCAGCTCATGGCTGTTATGGCAGGCGACACAGGTGATGGAAACGGCCCGGTCCGCAAATATCGCCTTAAAAAAACGTTTGTCACCTTCGGTAATGATTCCCGTATAGGGCTTCCTGGGATTCTTTGCCACCGCTTCCAGGCCCGCCCGTTCGAACTGATCCGCAGGCCCGTTTTTTTTGTAAATTGGCCCCAGGCTGGCCAACCGGATGCGAAGTCCGAGTCCGAGCCCCTGAATTTCTTGACCAGCCATCTGTAGCATTTGCGCGGGAAGAGGCAACGTCCCCCTCGCTTTCCATTCTTCCACCGCGACAGGGATTTTGAGTTCGTGCAGCCGCTCCACGACATGGGTGGAATAGAGGGTCCGATCGGCCTGAACGACCGCATGAATGTACTCTGCCACCATTTCAGGTGGAATGCCCGCCGTCTCGCCCGCCTGCGCGGCATCGACTGCGACACCGGCAACCATGACGGCACAGAGTCCACCAAGGATCCGTCCTGTTGTTCTCTTGAACATGGTAAGCCTCTTCATCAGCGCTCTGAGGCAGAACCTGCTTCAGACAAGCACATCGTCATCGGTGCCATGGCATCCATCACACTCCGTCCTGTTTCCTGACTTCCTCTATTCTGCCAATCCGCACTCGCACGTCTCGAAGTCCGGTTACTTGGATGATGGTTTCGCATTCAGGATAAAGATCTCCCCTCGCATGGTGTCACCAACAAACTTCCCATGGATATTGCACCAAAAATGAAACTGATCAAAGCCGGCGTCCGGGATATCAAAGCGAAGCATCACGCTGTCGTGCGGCTCAACCCGAACCCCGAAGGCGGTATGGGTATACACGAGGGTCGCCCGGCCTGAGATCTGAAGGTCCTCCGCCTTCATGAGCAATGGCGAGACGAACTCATGCGCCACCTCGTCCTCATTGTTGAGCTGGATGACGAGATCCCTCCCGACTGGTAACGAGAAGGCTGGCTTAGACAGCGTATTCCCTGATTGTGCACCTTTGATCACGTGAAAACCTTTGTCCTTCATCACAAGGACCACATCGGGGTCATACAGCGACTCCTCGGCCGAACCTATTCCACCCATCCCTAGCCCTAGCGCGAGCGGGATCACTAACACCGTCAATGGCCATCGTGATAGCACGTGTTCGCCTCTTCCTTGTTGTTACGAACGCATTCCGTGGTGAAGAGTCCGGCTCTGGTTTGTCTCGCCGCTGTATTGTACCAGCCATTCTTGTCAGAGAAAGGGTTCGATCATAAAATGAGCAGTTTCCCTCTGAGGTTGACCAGAGGGACAGACGAAGCAGTCAGAAGCGTCAAGGGAATCGAGTTGGACAAACCGATCAAACCACCCGGGGTACGATGACCTGAGCCTTCATGACATTATCCACCGCCGATCTCACCCCTGGTTTCTAGGATCAGCAATTCCCCGCGCATCTTATGTCCATGATCCTTTCCATGGACGTTGCACCAGAAGACATCATAGCTGGATTCCACGGCGCCAAATTGGTCCTCCTTAGCCAGCGGGGCATTGAACTCAAGGGTCACCGTTTGCCCTGGATCGAGGCGCACTCCGGATGCTCGTGCTGTCTTGATGAGCGTGGCGTTGCCCGAAATGCGGAACGGGACATCGTGGAATAGTGTGGATACAAACTCATGCGTTACGTCATCCCTGTTGCGAAGTTGGATGACGGTCGGCGACCCGGCCATGAGAGTAAAACCACGCTCCGTTCCCCCTTTTGTGATCTGAAAGGCTTTCTCGCTGATATCAATGGCCACATCAACACCTCTTGATTGGGCCGAAACAAATTTCTCTTGCGCCTTGTCCTCAATCGACCCGGCGCTCGCCGTCCCAGCGAAGGCGAGTGTGGCAACGATCCCGGTTATGACGGTAACGCAACGCATAACTCATCCCTCCTTGCTAAAGATTGCCCTGTCCGATCTACTTGCTCCATGTTGTAAGACGTTGCTTGCATACGTAGGCTAGGCCGACTGTGAGAAGGTGTCAAGGGACCCGCCTGAGGGTAGGAGGTTCGCGAGAGTGATTATTGCTGCCACCTCTGCTTGTTCCCAAAACTGGACTTCCCCCGGTTTAGTGGACATCGACGGTTGAGTGAGCGGCCCGCTGTTCGAACTCCGTTCGCCAGGCCCCATTGCAAAGGCGAACGGTCACACGAAATGTGGGGGGTATCTTCTCGCCTCTGGGTTGGGCGGGTAAAAACGCCGCCTTTTTGATCACACTGCGAGGTGTGCGGCACCGATGTCAGCCCTCAAAACCTTGCGGTCAATGAACCGTATCTGTTAACCCAACGGTTTTTCTCACGCCGTAAACCGTTCAGAGAGATCTGCCTCGATCAAAAGCAGTATTCGGTGAGCCATACGGCAGTACGTATGAAGTGTGCGAGTCAGGCTATTTCAATAGCAGTAAGCGTTCAAGATGCTGGACAATCCGCTCTGCTGCCTTGCCGTCCCATTTCGGAGGAATGGCCCCAGTTTTCCACTGCCCCGCCATCAATCGTGCCAGCGCAGGTGCCAGCTTGCTTGGATCAGTTCCGATCAGTTCGTTGGTTCCAATCGTGATGGTCTCGGGGCGCTCGGTATTGTCACGCAGGGTCATGCAGGGTATCCCAAGTACGGTCGTTTCCTCTGTGATGCCGCCAGAATCAGTGATGACGCCCCGGGCATGTTTCACCAGGTAGTTGAATTCTAAGTAGCCGAGGGGATCGACATAATTCAGCTGCGGCATCTTGCTGTCGAGATCGCGTAGGTTCTTGGCGGTGCGAGGATGGACGGGAAACACGACCGGCAAGCCGCGCGTGCCTTCAACGATGGCATGCAGTAGGTGGAGTAATTGATGGGCTTCATCCACATTTGCTGGGCGATGCAAGGTGATGACGAAGTAATTGCGTGGTGTGAGATTCAGCGATCCCCAACAGGCTGGCGGGCGCAAGCGCGGCAACTGCTTGAGCAGGGTGTCAATCATCGTATTGCCAACGAAAAAGATGCGATCGTCAGAGACACTGGCGCGGCGCAGATTGTCATTGGCGGTTTGGCTAGTGGTGAAGAACCAGTTCGTGATGGAGTCAGTTACCACCCGGTTTATTTCCTCGGGCATGGTCCAGTCGCCTGAACGTATGCCGCCTTCCACATGTGCCACCGGCACTCCCAGCTTTCGCGCGACGATGGAACAGGCCATGGTCGAGGTGACATCCCCCACGACCAAGCACAGGTCGCTCTTCTGCTTGAGCAGGACCTTTTCATAGTTCACCATGATGGCGGCAGTTTGTTCGGCTTGAGTACCCGAGCCCACTTCCAGATTGATGTCCGGATCAGGGATTCCGAGGTCCTCGAAGAAGCTTCCGGACATGGCGCGATCGTAATGTTGGCCTGTATGGATCAGACGAAAATACAACGCACTGCCTCGCGTCCTGGCGGCGTGTAAGGCATCGATAATTGGCGCAATCTTCATGAAATTGGGCCGCGCACCTGCAATCAGATCAATCTGCTTCACTGGCTAGCCTCGATCAGCATGGATAAATCTACCCTGGATATCGTGCCGGTCGTCATGAACATGCAGGAAAACCGCGGCGATGACATTATAGGATTCGGGTACACAGCCTGTTGGAGAAGACCTTAGCGGATTCGTTCGTACTCCACAACTGAGAACGGTTTTTTTTGAACCATGACTTCCCGTTTTGCAGAAGGTCTACCATACCTGCAGCGCCTGTTGTGTCCAGGGACTGTGCCCTTATACTGCTCGACGAATACACAACGCAGTAGACTCCGCCTTGAATTGCAGAGATGCTCTGTGTCTGATCGACAATCGCTTTCAATAACATTTCCTGGCCTTTCCACATCAGACCTATTTTCCTATGGCTGTTTAACAATCCACCACATACTGACCTAGTGAACACTCGTATGGCTTCTGCGTACTCCATACTGAATTTTAGCGTGATCGCGTTCGATGGCACCTAGATCAGGAGCGTGGCCCGTATAGTGATCGTTGATATTCGGCGCAAGCATGCCAGCATCCACGGCATTACTTCGATCATGGAGACCGGCGTCGTCAATAGGTGGCATGAATGCCGCGAATAATGGTGGGATTGAGATCGTATGTTCGAATATCGGCTGAGTTAATAGAATGCCATGGTGTTCATAGGGAGATTGTTCTTGCAGTGTCTTAAACCCGTTCCATCCCTGAGTGAATTTGAATTGTCCGTCCGGACTCCAGCCATTGTAATCGATGTGGGCCAATTGGATGACCGGAGTCATATCGACGCCGTTGTACGTGCCGACCGTCAAATTATTGTAGAAAAAGAAATTAGATGCGAAGGTGCCATACTGAGTCCAGGCCCATCCTGAGCGGATCGACGTGTTATGACAAATATGGAATCCGCTGGGGTCCTGGTTGAGTTTGTAGGGCGCATTTGCTGTGTTGTAAATGACATTTCTGAATGCATAGGCGGGCCCTCCCCAGATTGGCTGGAAACTGATGCCCATCCCGACATTGCCCAGGCGATTGCGAAACGCCCGGACATTGCGCTCAGTGTAATCGAGTTCAATCCCGTCGTCCCCACCCCATAAGACATCGTTTCCATAGAAATCGATGGCCCGATTCGGGATCACGGTCGGCTCCGAGAGGCCGAGTGCATCGCCGAATCCCGAAAGAGTATTGTGACAGATGACATGCCCGGTGCCGGTGACGACAATGCCTTCATAATTCCATGTGCGTGAACTGGTATCCGGCCAGTTTACGCCGTTCCCTTCCAGAACATTGTCGCAGAGATAAAAATTTCTGTTCAGGCCACTTCGCCCATCGATCCCGTATTGAACCTCCTCGATGATCGTATGTCGAACGACCACGTCATCAGCATCATCGATTCGAATACCCCAGACACTCCCTCTGATCGTCATGTCTTCGATCACCACGTGAGACGCTAAAATCACGACACCGTGCGGCGCGCCGATCGCCTCAAGGACGGTGCGATCAGGGCTCGTCCCTCTGACGATGATCGGATTCTCCACCGTCCCGTTACGATCAAGGGTAATCGGCCATGTATATGTACCGGCTCGGAGCGTAATGACGTCTCCGGGGTTTGCGCTAGAGAGTGCTTCGGCCAAAGTCCGGTCTGAATCTACGGCCACCATATGCGGGTTGGCCGGGTTATCAGGGGGCTCCGCTCTAGTATGGATCGTTCCCGTTCTCAACGTCCGGCGACCGTCCCCTTCGCTGATCAGAAGTTTCACCTCATAGCCGTCATTGGCATTCAGGTCGAAGATGCTGCCGGCGAATTGTTCGGCGATCGGAAATGGAGTCCGGACGACCGCGGATAGCATGTCGGTCCGCACACGCTGCAGCGGAAAGGCCTCTATCCATCTGAATGACCCGATTCGTCGATACGCAACGTGAACCGTAGCCGTGGATGTATTGCCGCCTTCCAGAATCTGGAGACTGAGACCAACGGTGTGGATTGTCGGCGGATCGAATTCAATTTCTCCGACCACGATGGGCATTTTCGATCCCTGAACTAGAGAGATACAACCAGACAGGAGGCACATCAGAGAGAGCAATACGGTTCGCGCAAGAGGAATCATGCAGAGTGTAAGTGCCATATAGGCCATCGCGTCTATTCAGAAGCTACAAGCCGGCCATGGTGTCCGCTGATTTATGCCATTCCTTTCTCATGTCGAAGCTCGCGATCGAAAATTAAAGTCTGGCGAACAGGACATCCAGTGTGAACTTAATGAAGAAGCCAGGTCACTTCAGTTGAAAACGAACTCTCCCCGCCGGAGTTATACGCAGTTACTGCAAAAAAATATTCGGTGTTGTGCTGAAGGTTGGAAAACGTGTGACTGGTATTTTGGCCCACATCTGTGCTTGCTTGATACTTATGCGAAGAAGTTCCCCAGTAAATCTTGTATCCCAAAACAGTGGAGCCGGGCATTGCATCCCATGATAGGGTCGCCGTTGCTCCAGGCGGTGCGACAATGGGTGCGTCTCCAGATCCACCCTCCCCACCGCATCCCAACACTCCTAGGAAGGGAAAGATGAGAAGACAGACACACCTCAAAACAATGACTGCCGATATGTGCATCGGATACTCGTGAGTGGGATGTGGAGTCGGATTTCCGAACGCTATAGTCCAATAGCACTAAGTGCTCTCATGGAGGTAATTAGGAAAATCCCTAGTTTTGTTGATTGCTCGGGCTGTGTCGATGACCTGTCTGTATCGGTTTCAAAGGGTTAAGAGGGGTTAAGAACGACTTATACTCGGGTATTTACTAGTCATTCCGCTCCGATTTAGCGCCGACAATGGGACATCAAAACGGATCTACGAGCTGGGGCCTCGCATGCGACTCTGCGAGGCGAGGATGGTATTTTGCCTGCGGTCATCGCTGGCTTGATAGTTGAGAGAGAAAAAGCGAACCATTCAGTGCCGGCATGTACCTGAGACCAAAGATCGTGGATTGAGCATATTTGTGAAATACAGTCTGATCGCCTCTGTACATAAGCCATATGGAAAGCAGATGAGGGTCACATGCACTGGATGAGTACACGGCTTAAGACAGGCGAGCGCTTTGTTAAAAAGCTACTCTCGCAAACCGTCCTCCATTCGCTCCGACATTCCCTTCATCATTGGCGTGTGGGCCTTCGGGTCTCGAAGACCTCACTCTTAGATGATGGACTTCAGGCCCTATCGGCATTCCGGTGGATCGACTCGCCGAGGGGGCATTTCTATGCCGATCCGATGCTGTTTGAGCATGAAGGGCGAATCTGGCTTTTTGTGGAAGATTACCTGCACGCAACCAATAGAGCACAGACCATTCTCGCCGCAGAACTGTCGGAGGATGGCAGCGTCGATGGCTTTATGCCTGTGCTCACCAGGCCCTATCATGTGTCATATCCACTGGTCTTCCGCCATAAGGACGACATCTATATGTTGCCGGAAACAGCCGAACATCACACGATCGAGCTGTATCGATCAGTGAGGTTTCCGTTTCAATGGCGTCTTCACAAAGTGCTCTTTGATCATGCAGGCTATGATACGACGCCCTTGGAGTTTGAAGGGCGCTGGTATTTTTTCACGACGTTGCCCGAGCAGGGGACTCGCGATGGTTATACGCATGTATTTATGGCGGACGATCTGGCGGGACCGTGGGAACCGCATCCAGTCAGCCCCCTGTATCCTCCGGGTAAGGGGCGCGGCGCCGGGCCAATTATCCGTGTCGATGGCCGGCTCATCCGTCCGACTCAATGCGGAATTCCTGTGTACGGGTATTCCTTCTCGCTCGATGAAATCATCCAACTCGACCCGAAGCGAATTGTGCATCAACGGCTAGCCACCTTCGAACCGACATGGAGTCGCCACCTAAGAGGGACGCATACCTATGGTCGTGTGGGCCAGATCGAAGTGATTGACAGTTGTTGGGGTGTGAACCCATATGATGTGATGTAGACTTCTCAGCAATGCCATCGAATGACCAACGGCACTGCTTCACCGCTCCCAGTCTCTCATTCCAGGTATTGCGGGCACGGGCACAACGTCATCGGGAAATTCCTGAATGATCCGCCGATACGCAAGACGTCCGTACCATAGGCAACGAGTCGATCAATTCAAGATAGAAGGGTGTCTGCCCTGCGTATCGCGGCAACCATTGTCCGACTGATCCGACCGATTGCGCCCCACGGTGGATTATGGTTGACCAGTTCATCTGGTGCTGGCAAGTGGGCACCCTTCAAGGGAAACGAATCGTAATCAGGTCACTGCACCTTCTCTTCTCCATTGCACCTGGGATGAACCCTAGCTAACGCTATGAAATCTATGTTTGTTTATCGACGTCCGTAGTTTCCCCCCCTCAGTTTCAATAGTCTAATGGATAGTGCGACTGTCTGAACTAGATTAATGTGACGCCTGGATGGCAATAGGACAATGTTCCCCCGAACGTTGAGGCCGCGAGTCATCTCGTACAGGCAGAGTTGACGCGACTGAAGGCGCGAGAACAGGAAAATGAATTCGGAATTGGGGACATGTCCAAAACCGAAGGGGGCGAAGCCTTGCTAGATTATGTGAGTACTGACAACCGTATGGGAATCGATTGTGCGAAGGCAAGCTGTATTGTGCAAGAACACTGGTGGGCCTTATGGACGCACAGTCGTTGCGAACAACTTGTCCATGACCAGCTCATTGCCAAAGGATTTGAGACATTTCTTCCGAAGTTATCCATATGGTCTCGACGTGCGGGCGTGCGCCACCGCATTCTGACGCCGATGTTTCCGGGTTATCTGTTTGTACGCGACCAAATGACAGACCGACGCTATGCCGAGCTGTTGAGTGCACGAGGGTTGGTTTGCATCTTAAGTGGCGAGAAGGGTAGCCTGGCGGCAGTTCCGGACAATGAAATCGATGCAATCCGCGTCTTGGTGGATTCCAACATCCAGGCGACACCTCATCCCTACCTGCGTGCCGGGCAACGTGTGCGGATAACGGAAGGACCGCTGGCGGGTGTGGAAGGGATTCTCATCGATCGGCATGCCGGCAAGGGCCTATTAGTGCTGTCTGTGAATTTGTTTCAACGTAGCGTTGCGGTCGAAATAGACTGCGTCTCTGCCGTGGCAGCGTGACGGGGGGCTTGGGGCAAGTCTTCCGAATCGCTCGGTATAGATAAGGCGGGTACTCATGCGTGACGATTGGGGCATCGTCGGAGGTATTGTTTTTGTGGTCATGTTCCTCCCGGCGATCGGATCGGCTCAGATGATCCAAGGCATTCCCCGTTCGCCTATGGCGCCCACTGTGATGTCAGGCGGCAAAGTTCCGGAAGATGTATACATCATGCCCTGGATCGCCACTGGCGTAGTGTATGACGACAATGTCTTTTTCGCACGTCAAGGGCGAAAGCAGGAGGACGTGTTTCTTCGGGTGACGCCTGGGTTGCAAGCGAGCTACCAATCCACACCCTTCACGATCGTCGGCGACTACCGTTTTGATTCTGAAGTCTATAGCAAGCTGGACCAATTGAGCACGGCGCAGCAACGGCAATTTGGAACGGTAGATACCCGCTGGCGTCCCTCGACCAGCTGGACGGTCGGAACCACCGTAGGATACGCGCAGACGAATACCCCGTTCGAATTAAACATCCTGACCTCGGCGCAGACGGCACGATTTCGCACTGAGCGGTATTTCGTCAATCCGACAGCGGAGTATCGGATTGATCAAAGCACGAAACTGATCGGCCAATACGCATTCGCCAAGGATATGTTCAGAGGAGTAGAGATCAATTCGAACATTATCAACGCGAGCCTCGAACACAGATTTGGCCCCCACGATACGTTGGGACCCGCCTATGTCGGACGGTATTTCACCTTTGATGTGGATCCTAATGGATCCCTTGGATTTCTCGGTAATCCCGCTTCGTTCCAGTCACATGCCATGCAGCTGTCCTGGGGACACGAATTTTCATCGGATACCCGGATGGATGTACGGGCCGGTCCCCGCTTTACCAGGGGTCAATTGGACAATCGTCCGGAGGCTTTTGTGCGCCTCAGTCAGCGCATTCCCAATGGAGAAATCGGGCTGTCATATATTAGCGCCATCACGACGATTGTGGGTACGGTCGGCGGCACACAAACCGACAGTATTTCGATCAGTGCCAGGCAGGAGCTGTTCAAGCATTTCACAGTGACCGCCGCGCCGATGGCGACTTGGATTCGAAACAGCTCATTCGATTCGACCATTTATACCGGATATATTGAAGCGGCCTATCAATTCAATCAATTCGTGACGGCGAAAGGATCAGCGTATCTCAGTTATCAGGAAGGAAACTTTGTGCCGACCGGGGGAGGCTCCGCCGATAACATCGTCATCGCCCGCAATGTGTACTGGCTCCGGTTGGAGTTCTCATATCCGTCACGGTGGAATATCGCTTCGGAAGGAGAAGCATGATGACACCACGCATGTTCGTATTTCTGGCCATCTGTTATCTAGGTGGAACGCTATGCTATGCGGGCGACCCGCCTCCGGTTGCTTCCAACCCACCTGGTCCCTCTTCGAGTTCCGCGAGTTCGACCGCCTCGGAGGCAGATCATTCGCTGGCTCAAGCACAAGAAATCGGCGATTACCGTATAGGACCGGAGGACGTGCTCGATATCTCCGTGTGGAACAATACCGCCATCAGTCGGACCGTGCCCGTCCGGCCGGACGGGAAAATCTCTCTCCCCCTCGTCAACGACGTGCAGGCAGCCGGCTTGACGCCGACGCAGCTGCGGAGTGTCCTCCTGAAGAAACTGGCCGAATACGTGCCGTCCCCGGAAGTGTCGGTCATCGTGCGCGAAGTGCATAGTTTCAAAGTGTCCGTGATCGGCGAAGTCAAAAGAACCGGGCGGCATGAACTGAAGGGACGGGCCACTGTACTTGACATCTTGGCCATGGCCGAAGGATTCGGAGAATTTGCCGGGCGGGGCCGGATCGTTGTCCTTCGTCCGGAAGGCAAAACCATGCGGCAGATTCCTTTCAACTACAACAAAGTCGTGTCGAATAACGGCGCGTTGGAAAATTTCTTTCTCCAACCGGGCGACATCATCGTCGTGCCGTAGTTCGCCGTAGTTCGAGGAGGAAACGATGCAGGATACTGAAGCACGATCGATCGTGAGTCTGGCGGTCGAAGTCTGGAGCCGCCGCAAATGGCTGGGGCTCTTGTTTTTTTCTGTGCCAATGGCCGCAACACTGAGCATGACTCTGTCCTTGCCCGATCTCTTCAGTTCCACCGCCACGGTGCTCGTGGAACAACAGCAGATTCCCGAAGGGTTCGTGAAATCATCCGTGACCGGCGAAGCGGATACGCGCTTGAACATGATTCGCGAAAAGCTCTTGAATCGGTCCAGCCTGCTGGCACTGGTGACTCGTTTCGATCTCTATCCGGACCTTCGGAAACGGACGCATGATGAAGCCATTGCAGACCGGATGCGCCGCGACCTCACACTCGAGGTGAAGGAATTGCAGCGCCAAGTGTATGGGCGCGACAACACGTTTGGTTTCAAAGTGAGCTATCGCGGCCGGGATCCGGAGACGGTGGCGAAGGTCGCGAACACGCTGGCGGCCCAATACGTCGAAGAAAATCTCCAAATGCGCAACCGGCAGGCATCCGATGCGACCACGCTCTTAAAAAGGCAGGTCGATGAGATCAAGCATCGATATGATGAACAGGAGCGGGCAATCGCAGCGTTTAAGCTACGCAATATGGGGGAACTGCCTGAACAGGTTGAAGTGAACCTGGCGACTCTTGGAAGGCTCAATCAGGAGCTGGGCTTGAACAGCGAGCGACAGATGCGGATCGTGGAGCGACGTGAACGGTTAGGCAAGCAATTATTCGACATCAACTCTGGCGTCGCAGCCCCTGCGGTGAGTCCCGATTCATTGCCATATCATCTGGAAAAACTCCGCACCGAGCTGACGGAGTTACGGACCCGGGCGAATCCGAAGCATCCGGATGTCCGCCGCGTTCAGGACGAGATTGCAGCGATCGAAAAAGCGCTCGCCGACACTGCCTTGGAGGCCCGGCTCGATCCCGCTCAGGCGGCGGCCTTGCTGGTCAGCCCGGACGAGATTAAGCATGCGCTACGCGACCTGGACCGTGATTTAAAGAATTTGGAAGCGGAAGAGCAACGTTTACGACGGGAGCTGGCTGCCTATCAGCACCGGGTCGAACGGTCGCCCCATCATGCGCAGGAGTTTCAACAACTGGATCGCGATCACAAGATGACGCGCGACATGTATTCCTCCGTTCTGCAACGATTTGAAGACGCCCAACTGGCTGAAAACATGGAGCAAACCAAGTATAGCGGTCAAATGAAGATCATTGATCCAGCGATGCCTTCAAAAGCCCCGATCGCCCCTAGTCGATTGAAGCTGATTCTCGGCGGATTGGTGCTGTCATTCGGGCTCGCCATGGCCATCATCATGTGGATGGAATATCGCGACAAATCTTTTCACGATGTGGACAGTCTTCGCGCGTTTACGCGGGTCCCGATCTTGGTGCGCATTCCGGCGATTGTGACGAAGCGGGAGCGCCGGAACCGCTATGCGCGGGCGACCTTGCGCGCTGCCGCCTCGATCGTCAGTCTGGTATTGGTCGTGGGCGCGTCGTTTTACCTGGGATGGGAGAATGAGTCCTTAGTCTGGATGTTGAGCGAAAACAAACCACCGCCACAGCAAACTCGTTAACAACGAGACGCTCGCCTCTCGTGAAGGAGGATGTCGTCGGCCATGAATGAACATATTAATCCCGCCTTACAAGCGTCGTTGGAGTCTTGTGCCTCCGGTCGGTCCTATGGCGGCATTGCCGTCCGCAGGGAAGCATCGGTCCCTGAGGCCATTGGACTGCTGAAACCCGACGATCACCTGGTCAGTCTGGTCTCGCCAGCCACCATGGAGGCCGAGCAATACCGGACCCTGAGCCTGATGTTGGAACAGCGTCGCCACAGTGGCCTGTTCCAGGTCGTGGCCATCTCCAGCCCGACGCTCGGAGACGGAAAAACGATGACATCGATTAACCTGGCCGGCGCATTCGCGCAGTCTCCAGATGTGCGTGTGGTCTTGATTGATATCGATTTCCGGAAGTCGTCGATCCCGGCACAATTGGGTTTGAGAGACCCGCAGTTGCTCGGGTTTCGGGATGCGATTATCAATCCTGCGTTGAGCCTGAACGATATTGTGCACCGACTGCCAGGATGGAATTTGTCTCTCGTAACGGCCGGACGCTCCCAAGTGATGCCGCATGAAATATTTAAGTCGTCTCGCTTCTCGGAACTGATCGACGAAGCCCGCCGCGATTTTGATTGGATCATCCTTGATACCGCACCGCTGATGCTGACACCGGACTGTTTGACGATCGGGCGCAACGTGGATGGGTTTGTTATGGTGGTCTGCGCCCACAAGACCTCGCGTAAAGAAGTAGGAGAAGCGCTGGACATCCTCGGCCCGTCGAAGCTGGTGGGCCTGGTGTTTAATAGTGATGACGGCCTCGTGAAGTCCTATAAATATCAGCCCTACTTCCTTCCGTCTCAATCCGCATAGGCCGGAACTTTCGAAGTTCCACACATTCCACTCTCATACGTGCTCTACGACACCGTGCCACTCATCTCGAGCTTTGCATTTCATCTTTCGCGATCACGGTCGGCCGCCGCGGCCTTGGGAATTGCGCTCCTGTCCGTCGGCACACTGTCCGATGCGTTGTCAAGGCTCAGTCTCGCCGGCACGTGGACGGTGACAGTCGCTGCGCTATTGGCGAGCCGTCCTGGCTCATACTGAGGTCACGAGATATGGTCGAGACTGTGCTGGTTCTAGGCAAAAGCGAAGTGGCCCGTACGGTGATCGCCGAACTGAAGAAGCGGCCTCGCTATCGGGTGCTGGAAGGCGCGGAACTCGGCAATCCGTGCCGAGCCCTGAAAAACGGAAGTGTGATCCCTGGGCCGGATGACCTGCAATTACAACCAAACACGCAGCCCCATCGCATTGTGGTGGCGTTAGTCGAACGCAGGGGGCGGGTCCCGATCGAGGCCCTTCTTGAAGCCAAGCGACGGGGCATCGTCATTGAGGAGGCACTGCATGTGTACGAGCGGCTTACCGGAAAGCTGGCTCTTGATCGGCTGTATCCAAGTTATCTTCTCTATGCCAATGAATTGCGCCACCGTGCTATTCATTGCGCGCTCCAGCGGGTCATGAGCGTGGTCTTGTCGGCGGTCGGACTTCTGCTGTGCGCCCCTCTTCTTGCCGCCATTGCTCTGCTCATCAAAATCGATTCTTCCGGGCCGGTGCTATTCGTACAGGAACGGATCGGGAAGAATGGCAGGCGGTTTCCCCTCGTGAAGTTTCGCACCATGCATCCGGCCGCGGAGCGGACTTCCGAATGGGTGAAAGACAATGGCGATCGCATCACGCGGGTCGGACGATGGCTGCGGAAGTTCCGGCTGGATGAAGTGCCACAGCTCGTGAACGTGCTCCTGGGTCACATGAACCTGGTCGGGCCTCGTCCGCATCCGGCGTCCAACTATAACCTCTTCATGGATCGCATTCCGTTCTACGGATTCCGTTCGATGGTGCTGCCCGGCATTACCGGCTGGGCGCAGGTCCGTTACGGATATGCCAATAGTCTCGAGGAAGAGACGGAGAAGATGTGCTACGACTTGCACTACATCAAATATTTCTCGATGTGGTTGGACCTTCGCATCCTCCTCATGACAATCAAGATCGTGATTCTCGGACAGGAGAGCCGGCAGGCAGGTCCTGAAAAGCCGCCGGTCCCCCAGGCGGACGTCACGGCTGACGAGCGATTGGATGCGGTGTAAGGACCATATGCGGGACTCGCTCATGGAACAGACCAGCAGTGGATGGTGGAGGGCTGAACGGACTCAAGCCGATTGGCGCGCCGGACAAGCCGACTCTGGGACGTGGGCGCCCCCTCATAGCGGGGTTCCGTTTTGGGCTACGATCGTCTTCACGGCGGTCCTCCTGTTTTCCCCGCAAGCCTATTTCCCTGCACTCGAATCGGTGAGGCCGGCGATGATTCCGGCCGTGATCGGCATCGGTGCCTATCTCATAGATCGAATCAATCATGGCGCGCCGCTGTTCATGCGCGTCCGGCAATTATGGCTGATCGGCGCCTTGGCTGGCTGGGCCATAGTAACGGTGCCCTTCTCGATCTGGCCGGGCGGCAGCGTGGCCTTCCTGACCGGGCAGTACTTTAAGACACTCGCGATCTTTTGGTTGTTGAGCCATACGGCCGTGACTCTCCTCCGGCTGCGCCAAGTGGCCTGGAGCCTGAGTCTCATGGCGGTCGGGCTCGCGATGTTTACGATTTATAATTATGCGTCGGGCGTGTTCATCGATCAGGCCGCCAATCAAGATCGCGTGGTTGGGAACGAAGGGGCCCTGACGAAAAATCCGAACGACTTGGCCCTCATGGTCAACATCATCATCCCGCTGACCGCGGCACTCCTCTTGAGCAGCATGCACGCGGCAGTCAGGGCAACGTTGTTGGGCATGCTGGCTCTGGAAGGGCTCACCGTCATTCTGACGTTTTCCCGGGGTGGGTTCCTTACGTTGGGGGCCATCATTCTTGTCTATATGTGGAAGCTGCGTCGCCGCGCCGAGCGAGTATGGATGTATGGCCTCTTAGTCGTGGTCTTGCTCTGTGTACCCCTGTTGCCGTCGACGTACTTCGATCGCATGAGCACGATCATCCACACGGAAGCCGATTCGACCGGCTCCGCGGGTGAACGGTGGACAGACATGATGATCGCGATGAAGCATGCCTTCTCGTCGCCCATCGTTGGAGCGGGTGTGGGCATGAATGTGCTGGCCATGAATGAGGCGCGGGGAGGCGGATGGAGGCCGGTGCACAATGTATTTTTGGAATTGACCTTGGATCTGGGTGTCCCGGGGGTCTTGGTGTTTGTCGCGTTATTGGTAGCGTGCCTGAAGAGCACAATTCAGGTGCAGCAACGAGCCGCGAGGTCCCCGGACATGAAAACCTTAGGTCAGCTCGCGGAAGGAATTCAGATCAGTTTGTTGGCGTTTACCTTGGCCGCCCTGTTCCATCCAGTCAGCTATCATCCGTATTTCTATTATCTTGCGGCCCTTGCGCTCGCCGCGCATGCCGTCTCACGATCGATGAGGACTCCATGTCAGGATTAATTCCATCGGACTCTCTCAGGCTTTCGCCATCCGCTGAGTCCGCGGCTACGACAAATTTGTTGCCCGCTGAGCCGTTTTCTCACGCCCGTTGTGAACGGATTAGACTGATGAAGTTCGTCACGCTCTTTGCCATCGGAGGGACGGAGCGGCAGGTTGTCAACATCAGCAAGGGGTTGGACCCTCGGCGGTTCGACCTGCAGTTCGCCTGTTTGCACCGGGTGGGGGAATTGTTAGCCGAATGTCATGCACAATCCTGGTCGATTGCGGAGTACAAAATCCGCCGCTTGTATGGATATGCCACGCTGAGGAAACAGATGGAGTTCGGACGGAACCTGCGCCGGCAGGGCATTCAGATCCTTCATACATATAGCTTCTACCCAAACGTCTTTGCAATTCCCGCAGCCCGCTTTGCCGGCGTACCGGTGATTATCGGCTCGGTGCGTGACATCGGCGATATTTGGACTCCCTGGCAGCATGAAGTCCAAAAGGTCTGTCTCCGACTGGCCGATCACATCGTGATGAATGCCGAAGCGATCAAGAAGGATTTGATACGACGAGGCTATAGTCCGGATTATTTGACGGTGATCCCCAATGGCGTCGATACCGAGCGGTTCCGGATTCCCCATACCGGCGAGCGTGTACGCCAGGAATGGAACATTCCGTCGGGAACTCCCGTCGTCGGTGTTGTGTCACGGCTGATGAAAATCAAGGGGCACGAATACTTTCTGCGGGCCGCTGCCCTGGTTGCAGCCCGGATCCCGCGAATCCGATTTGTCATTGTCGGTGATAACAAAATCGACCAAGGCTACCGGGAGGAACTCAAGCAGCTGGCCATCACTCTGGGGTTGCAAGATCGAGTGATCTTCACTGGTTTTCGGCTGGATGTGCCGGAGCTGTTGTCAGCGTTGACGGTTTCGGTTCATCCCTCGCTCGGATTAGAAGGACTTTCAAATTCACTCCTAGAATCATTGGCGGCTGGCCTCCCGGTCGTGGCGACACGCGTCGGCGGGACCCCTGAAATTGTCGAAGACGGTGTGAACGGACTACTGGTGCCACCAGCCGATGCAGACGCATTGGCCGGCGCGATCTGCCGTTTGTTGGAGAACGGAGAGCTGGCTGCGAACTTGGGTCACGCCGGAAGGCAGCTGGTATTTTCCCGCTATTCCCTCGATCGGGCTGTCGCGACGACGGAGCAGCTCTATCATGATCTCCTCAGTCGCACTCGATCGGGGCGTTCGGCTCCGCGAGGCAGTCTCCACAATCCTGAAGCCGGCCGGCACACAATATCGTCATGAACGCGCTTTCCTTCTATCGAGTCGGTCATTGGTGTTATCGCCGTCGTATTCCGGTGGTTCCCAGGTTGATGTACCAGGCCATCTGCGTGCTGTACAACGCGGTCATTCCGATGTCCACGGAGATCGGCGAGGGAACGGAGTTCGCCTATGGAGGCATAGGAGTGGTACTGCACGAACGCTGTAAAATCGGAAAGTTTGTCACGTTCGGCCATCAAGTGACAG
The DNA here is from genome assembly GCA_035607135.1 of Nitrospiraceae bacterium. Lineage (GTDB taxonomy): Bacteria > Nitrospirota > Nitrospiria > Nitrospirales > Nitrospiraceae > Palsa-1315. Next base: position 27,412 of record DATNCR010000348.1, on the reverse strand, counting down.
TCGGCGGGCGGTCTCGTCGGTGGGGCGTGCCGGTGATCGAAGACCGCTGTGTCATCGGAGCAGGCGCGAAGCTGCTCGGGCCCATTTCCATCGGTACCGAATCGGTGATCGGGGCGAATGCCGTTGTGCTGGAGGATGTCCCTCCTCGAACGGTTGTCGCAGGGATTCCGGCGAAGGTGGTTCGAACAGACATCGATATTGCGGATTACAGTTGCCTGCAACCTCCTGAGGAGGCGGATGCGCTGTCCTATCGGTCGACGGATAACCTCTTGGTGACCAGCATCAAGGATCCAAGCCAGCTCCCGCATTTGGCGGAAGAATGGGCCGAGCTGTTGAACGACAGCGATGCCGATTGCCTGTTTCTCACGCGAGAGTGGCTCGAGACTTGGTGGCGGCATTTTTCCACCGAACGAACGCTAGCGATCACGACCGTACGGCGCCATAGCCGGCTACTCGGACTGGCGCCTCTGTTCAGCGAGCGCAACCGGTTCGGAGGCTTCCTGCCGTCCCGATCGCTGCAATTCCTCGGGAGCGGCCTGGTTGGCTCTGATTATTTGGACATCGTCATCCGGCGTGGACATGAGCAACAAGTGAGCCGGAGTCTGACGGAATATTTTAACGGACGCCGGTCGATGATGACCTTCAGCCATCTCAACGCAAAGGACGCGCTCGCTGCCGGATTGGTGCAGGAACTCGAGCAAGCTGGATGGATCGCGCAGCGCCGTATTATCGATGTGTCTCCTCATATTCCGTTAAAGGGACATACGTGGGAATCGTACCTCTCCGGTTTGGGATCGCAGCATCGGTACAATTTCAACCGGCGCCTGAAGAACCTTCATAAACTCGGTACCTTGACGTTCGGCGTGGTGGAGCACGAGGAGCAACGGCCGGAGGCTCTGCGGAATCTGCTCGACCTTCACAATTTGCGCTGGGATCAACGGGGAGGTTCCGAGACATTGCGCTCGCCGACCATGCAAGCCTTTCACGACGCGTTCAGCCGTACTGCCCTTGAACGAGGCTGGCTCCGCCTGTTCATCCTCAGGCTGGACGGCCGTCCCATCGGAGCACTCTATGGATTTCTCTACCGTCGCCGCTTTTACTTCTATCAGTCCGGATTCGATCCCGCCTATCGGCAGCAGAGCGTGGGTTTGGTCACCATGGGGTTGGCAATCAAGCACGCGGTGACGGAAGGAGTTGAAGACTACGACCTGCTGCATGGAACAGAGACATACAAGGCGCTCTGGGCCAGCGAATCGCGCGAGTTGGTCCGGATACAGATGTTTCCGCCTTCCATCGGAGGCATTCTGTGCCGAGCGGCAGTGGCACTCGATGGTCGAGCCAAATCAGCCGCCCGCCGGCTGCTTCCCCAAGCCATGTTGGACCGAGCTATTGCCTGGAAACGCGGCGCATACGTCGCCGATGGCGGCCATTAGCGGAGACCTCATTAGTTCGTCTCAGCGATTGAGCGCCTAGCGACCCAGAACTCTTCTTGTTCGATTTCATCACCGATCACCAGTTCCCCTCGTCCGCATGTTGAAAACTCTTATGAAGAACGGGGTTGCCGCTGCGCTGGGCTGGACGGGCACTGATCGTGCCGTCGCGTCCTGGACGGGGACCAAGGCCTTGCCGCTTGTTCTCGCCTATCACGGGGTCGTGGAAGACGTTCACGCTCGGCCCGGGCTCGCGAAAAATCCGAATTTGATCAGCCTGAATATGTTGGAGAGTCAGTTGGACTGGATCGGGCGCCGATACCGCTTCATCAACTTGGACGAACTCGGTGCCCGGTTGGAGCATGGCGATCCGTTCGGGCAGCCTTCGGCGGCAGTGACCTTCGACGATGGCTATGCCGGGGTCTATCACCTAGCCCTGCCGTTGTTGAAGCAAAAAGGCATACCGGCAGGGATGTTCATCGTCACCGAGGCCACAGGCAGTCCTGAACTTCAGATCTATGACAAAACGTATCTCCTTCTTGAGAAAGTTCTTCCCCTCTTCGGCCATTCCGAGGAGAGATTTCAACGTTTTCTCGGTGCGAATGATATCCATATCGGCGCCTATAATGGCGGCGGACGGCTCGACGATGCCTTCCGCACGATGCGGTGGCTGTTCACCACCCTTCCCCAGAAGACCTTGCGGCGTGTGATCGAGGCACTGGAAACCGTATGTCGAATCGATCCCGGTGACTATCCGGAGATGCAGACCTTGGACTGGGAGATGGTACGGACCATCGCCGATTCCGGTATGACCATCGGATCACATACGCAAACGCATGCGCTCCTCACGGAAGAAAGCGACGACCAGGTGACCTCCCAGACAGTGGAATCGAGGTTCACGCTCCGCGACAAGCTGAATCGACCCATCGCACATTTTGCATATCCGGATGGACGTTTCAACGCTGCTGTGGTGTCGGCGGTTGCCAAGGCGGGATATCGCTTCGGCTACGGAACCTGTCTCCGCCGCGACCGGAGGCATCCCGGCCTGACAATTCCCCGTACATTGTTGTGGGAGCGGTCATGTGTAGATGGAGCCGGACAGTTTTCAGCGGCCCTCATGAGTTGCCATGCGAACCGTCTGTATGACCTCTGGTCTCCCTGCGCGCATGATCATAATGGAAGGGCTGCGGCCTCGACGCCGAAGGATGATCGAGCCATCGGAGAGGATATCTCGAACCCGCCACCACGACAATCGGAACGCCACGGAGATAGCCACGATGTTTAAACCCGCAGTGACCATTATGGCTGGGCGGACGATTGGCTATGTCGTCTTATTCCTCTTGCCTCTTATTCTTGTACGCATATTCGGCCAAGAGGAATTTGGGACATATAAGCAGGTGTTCTTACTCTACGGGACCATCTTAAGTCTCGCACAGGTGGGGATGTCTGAAAACTTGTTTTATTTTCTGCCCGGCGCGGGGGAAGACGGGGGCAAGTACGTCTGTAATTCGATTGTGGTACTGGGGCTCATAGGCCTACTCTGCGGAGGGTTGCTCTTTGTGGGGGCAGATGTCGTTGCCGGATGGATGAATAACCCGTCACTGGCTGCCCTCATGCCGCTGCTGGCAGTATTTTTCCTCTTGATGCTCGCGTCCTATGTGCTAGAAGTCGTGATGACGGCCCGTCATCACTACGGCACAGCCGCCGCATCCTACGGCCTGTCCGATACCAGTCGTGCGTTGCTGATCCTCACTCCGGTGCTCGTGTTTCATACCTTGGCCAGTATGCTGTACGGCGCGATCGTGTTCGCGGCGATCCGTCTTGGAACGACCCTCTGGTATTGCATCAGGGAATTCGGAGATGCGCTGCGACCCAACTGGACCTTGCTGATGCGGCAGGCTGCCTACAGTTTACCATTCGCGGTGTATGTGCTGTTTCTAACGGGACAGGAAACATTGCACCAATATGTCGTGTCTTCTGTATTCGATGCGGCCACGTTCGCGGTCTATTCGGTCGGATGCCTTCAGGTTCCGCTGGTGGAAGTCGTCAGCACATCGGTCGTCAATGTCATGATGGTCGGCATGGTGCAGGCCATCCGCGATGGGCGAGAATCCACGATCATCGTCATGTGGCACGATACAGTGAGGAAATTGGCCCTCGTGTTTTTCCCTCTGGTGGCGCTGTTACTCGTCGTGGCGCACGATCTGATCGTCTTTCTTTTCACCGAGGCCTATGCGGCCAGTGTTCCGGTCTTTATGGCGTGGTCGTTTGCGATTCTGTTCGCGGCGATTCCGATAGACGGCTTGCTTCGCGTCTATGCGCAGATGAGATTTCTCCTCGTGATCAACATTGTGCGGGTGGCCGTCGTGGCCGGTAGCATGTATTGGTTCTTGAGCGGCATGGGGTTGGTCGGCGCCGTGCTGGTCACCATACTGGCCTTAGCGGTCGGCAAAGCGATGGGGCTCGCGAAAATGATGTCCTGCTGGCATGTGGGGGTCGGACGTCTTCTTCCCTGGCGCGACCTCGGGGGCATCGGAGCGGCAGCGCTCGCGGCGTCCTTGCCGGCTGTGTGGATGGCGTCCCAGGGGCCGACTTCCTTGGTGATCCGCCTCGCTGTAATCAGCCTGATCTATGGGGGTGGTTATCTTCTGTTGGCATGGACCGTGGGTTTGATTCGAAAAAGCGAATGGGATGTCTTACTGGATTGGATGTCCCGACGTTTCTCGTCGATACCGAGGACTAGCCCGTGATGCTTGCTCGACCCAAGATCGCACTCATTGCCCCCAGTGCGAGAACATTCGGTGGTCAAGCGTTGCATGCGTCGATGCTGACCGAACAACTCAAAGGGGAAGGGTACGAGGTGCAGTTCATTCCCATTGATCCGGAATTTTCTCGCCGGTTCAGATGGGTGAGGCGAGTGCCCTACATTCGAACTCTCGTCAATCAGTGCCTGTATCTTCCCGGTCTGATCCGGCTCCGCCGTTCCGACATCGTGCAAGCCTCCTCGGCCTCGTACTGGTCGTTTCTCCTCGCGCCGCTCCCGGCCCTTCTATCAGGTCGACTGTTCGGCAAACCCGTGGTGCTTAATTACCATAGCGGCGAGGCGGAAGATCATCTCGCTCATTGGGGTCGGCTCATCCATCCGTGGCTGAAGCTCGTCGACGAAATCGTGGTTCCGTCCGAGTACCTACGGCGCGTATTTGCCACTTACGGATACCGAGCCCGCGTCATCCATAATACGATCGATATCGAGCGGTTTCAGTATCGCGTGCGGAAGCCGCTACGTCCTAAGTTCCTCTCCATACGAAACTTCGAATGGTACTATGGAGTGGATCACACGATTCGAGCCTACGCGCTTCTTAAGACGAGGTACCCCGAGGCCACGCTTTCAATCGTCGGCGCCGGGAGCCAGGAAACAGAATTGAAACGATTGTGCCGATCGCTAGGGATCGAAGGGATTCGATTCCTAGGGGCCGTCGACCCCGCGGACATGCCGTCGGTCCATGACGGCGCGGATATCTTTCTGAATTCCTCACTCATCGACAATCAACCACTGTCCATTCTTGAAGCGATCGCGTCCGGTCTGCCCGTTGTCAGCACCGGTGTCGGGGATATCGTCAATATGCTTGAAGACGGTGTCACCGGTACGATCGTGCCGGAGAGAGACTCTGCTGCGATGGCTGCCGCTGCCACGCGTTTGCTGGAATATCCTGATCGCGCGCGGTCGATGGCGTCCCAGGCCTACGCGCAACTGGACCGATATTCATGGAGCCGGGTGGGTAGCCAATGGTCGACATTGTACAACGACATAATGGCAGGGAATCACATGCGACGTATGGAAGGCATTCATCGTGCGGCATAATTCTGTTGCCTTAGTCGCGGAACTCCCGGACGTGTTGCAACCGCCGGCTCGCGCTCTGTCTGTCGAAGTGGTCACGGATTACGGAGCCTTCATCGAGCTTGAGTCGACATGGAATCGTCTGGTGGAGGAAGCAGGCATAGCGTTTCCATTCGTACGGCATGAATGGATCCGCGCGATGTGGGAGTGTTTCGACCATGGTGGAACGTTCAACATTGTCATCGTGTGTGAGGGCGGGCATCCGATCGCGATCGCTCCCCTTATGCGGGATCGAGTCAAGATGTATGGGATTCCCGTTCGGCGCTTGCGGGGAATCACGAATGTATACACGGAGCGGTTCGATTTTATTCTCTCCGTCCGCCCCGCTGATTGCTGCATCGCCATCTGGACCTATTTGGCTGATCATGCTTCCGAATGGGATGTGCTCGAACTCCGGCAGTTGCCGGAAGATAGTGAAGTGATCGGGTATCTGCCGAGACTGGAAATCGAGCGTCGATTGCTCCTGACGGAATGGCTTTCAACGGAATCCCCTTATATTCCGGTCCGGCAACCATGGGAGACCTACTTCAGCAGTCTCAAAAAAGGCCATCGTGCCAACATTCGAAAATCCCAGCATCATTTGGAGACGTCGGCGCCACTGGGTTTGGATGTCGTTGTCTCGAACGCCCGGCTCGATGCGGATCTCGAGGAGGCCTTGAACCTAGAAGCCGTGGCCTGGAAAGATGAGGGCGGCACTGCGATCCGAAGTCGGTCGGATAGCCGGGCTTTTTATCGGCAAATTCTCCAAACCGCAGGCCAGCAGGGGTGGCTCAGGATCTATTTTTTGACGTTGGGTGGCAAGCGAATTGCCGTCCGTATTGCACTACTTTTCCGGAACAGAATCTATATGCTCAAATCGGGATACGATCCCGAGTATGCGGCCTATTCTCCGGGGCATCTGCTCTGTCACAAAATTCTCGAGGAAGCCTGGAGTCTCAAGTTTGACGAAATCGATTTCCTCGGCAATACAGAGCGATGGAAATTAAATTGGGCCAGGGATCGGCGCCGACACTTCTGGTTGTTCGCGTTTCCGAAGCGTCCCAAGTCTCGATTGTTGCACTATCTCAAGGCCAGCCTCATCCCACGCATTAGAGAAAGCCGCATCTACGCGCCGTTACGGCGCGTCGCCACGCATATGGATGTGACGGTACAGCATGATTAGTCTCTTAGACGTCCTGTCCCGGCATTCGGTTCGTAGAGCGGAGGAACAGGCAATGTATCTTCCCGCATGGCAGGGCCTCGGTTTGCACGAATTATATGCCCATGACAAGCAGGATCTGCCCTTTCCCTTGAACGCGGCCGATACGACATTTTTCCATACCGCCCGGAGCGCGATCTATTACCTGTTCAGAGAGCTCGTGCGGAGTGGCCGTCGGGTCGTGTTGGTGCCCGATTACCATATGGGCAACGAGGTACGGGCCATCCGTGCTGCCGGCGCACAGATCATATGGTACCCGGTCGCACATGATTTTGAAATGAACCGGAAAACGTTACGCCATCTCATTCGGGAGCACAACGCGCAGGTCTTCTTCGTCATCCATTATGCCGGTTGGCCCCAACCGATGGAGCAGCTTCGCATCCTCTGCATGGAATCCGGCCTGGTGCTGGTCGAAGATTGCGCGTTGGCCATGCTGACGGACCTCGGCGGCCAACCGGTCGGGACATTCGGCGATTACGCAGTGTTTTGCCTCTATAAAACGCTCCCGCTCCCGGACGGCGGCGTGTTGGTCCAGAATCAAAACGTGTTCAAGGGAATAACCAGATTGCCGCTGCGACGGGGCGGGAAGATGTTTGTCGCCGGACGTCTCGCCGAACTTGGGATCGAGCGATTCCGCAGTCGTTATCCTGTAACAGGGCGTCGACTGGTGGATGTGAAACAGGGTATCGGCCGCCTGCTGAATAGATTGCATGTCGAACGAGTGCCTGTCGGCGATACCGGCTTCAATCCGTCGCATGTCGGCATCGGCATGGCATCCTGGTCGAGACGCTTGTTCACTGGGCTGGATTACAAGACCATTCATCGTCGTCGACGGGAAAACTTTCTCAGGCTACAAGAGCAATTGCCTCATCACGCCGCCGTACGTGCAGATTTGCCGCCGGGGGTCTGTCCATTGTTTTTTCCGCTCCTGGTCGCGAATAAGACGCAGGCATCCCGGAGCTTGGCGCAGCGGGGCGTGATGGCGACGGAACTATGGAATGAGGGCGACCCCTCTGTGGCGGGACATGAAGGCCCTGACGCTCGTTATCTTCGCCGGCATGTCTTGGAACTGCCAATCCATCAGGACATCACATGGCCACACATCGATTATATGGCGCGGCAGGTGAGAGAGCTTGATATCGTCTTGCCGTTTTCAGAGGCCGTTCATGCTGAATCCCGGATTGCGTGATCCATGTATCCGCCTTTGTATATCTCGAAGTGTTTGATCAGGGTCGCGTCATGTCGGGGCCTCCGGGCGTAGTCCGGAGTGGGACAGAGGAACGAGCCATGAAAACAGGGTCGATGGTTCAGGTCCAACCGTTGGAACCGGAACATCCGGAGGAATTCAAAATGGCGTCCACCGTGGAAATACCGGCTGTGGACTTGCAGGTTGAACTGCTTCGAGACTATGAGGCCTTCGTCGGATTGGAGTCGGTTTGGAATCGGCTTGTCGAAGAAGCGGGAATTGATCACCCCTTCATCCGTCATGAATGGATCTGCAGCTGGTGGGATTGTTTTAAACCGGAAGGAAGCCTGTTTATCATCCTTGTCACGGAAGGGACCAAGACGATAGCGCTCGCTCCCCTGATGCTGGATCGTGGCCGGATGTATGGATGCCCGGTGCGGCGCCTTCGGGGGATTGCCAATGTCTACACTGAGCGGTTCGATTTCATCCTGACGCGTCGCCCGGAGGAGGCCTGCCGTGCGATCTGGAAATTTTTAGCCTCCCATTCAAAGGAGTGGGATGTGTTTGAACTACGGCAATTAATTCCTGGCGCTCAGGCACTGGAGATGCTCCCTCTGTTGGCCATCGACGACAAGTTCCTGGTCGGTACCTGGGCATCGAACAACAGTCCCTACATACCCATTGTTCGCTCATGGGCCGAATATGAGAAAGGTCTTTCGCGCAAGCACCTATCAAATTTAAAAGGGAGGCTGAAGGGCTTGAGCCGACTCGGTACGGTGAGTCATGAAATCGTTCAAGGAGAAGAGAATTTGTCTCAGGCAATAGACGATGCATTGAGGCTGGAAGGAGCGGCCTGGAAACAGAAGGCCGGAACAGCCATTCTCTGTCACGCCGGCCGAGAGGCCTTTTATCGAAGACTCATGCTGCTGGCGGCTCGACAAGGATGGTTACGTCTCTACTTTTTGACGGTGAAGGGCGAACGAATCTCCGTGCAAATTACTCTGCTCTTTCATAACAAGCTCTATGTGTTGAAATCGGGCTATGATCCGCACTTCTCGAACAGCGCGCCATCCCATATGCTGTGCTGGCGCTTACTGGAGGATGCGTGGAGCCTGAAATACGACGAGGTTGATTTTCTTGGAGCGGTCGAGCGTTGGAAGATGAGCTGGACGGAACATGTGCGGCCCCACTTCTGGCTATTCGTCTTTCCAAACCGTGCGAGCAGCCGATTCTTGCATCGCTTCAAATTTAGGCTGCTTCCTAGGATTCAAAGTAGGGGTATCTATCGCCTACTCATAAAAGGTGGGATACGGGTTGGACTGAAAGTTCATGACGAATAGCAGACACGTGAGTCTGACCGTATTCGCATCTGTCCGTGCCGCATGCTTGCCATCAGATCCCTGAGGCGCTGGGTTATACAGGTGAGAACGCCAGTCATGTTGATCTTCTGACTTCCCATATTCCCGGTGTGCCAATCCGAATCGACTTCACTCACTCTATAAGGAACCATAACCTATGTGCGGCATAGCCGGAATTATGAGCGTGACTGGACCTCCGGTGATGGAAGAAGAGTTGCGTGCGATGTGTGCCGCGATGATCGCGCGGGGTCCCGATGATGAAGGGATCTATCTCACGCAAGAGATCGGTCTGGCAATGCGGCGGTTAAGCATCATCGATTTGCACACGGGGCACCAACCGGTATGCAACGAAGATCGCAGCGTCTGGGTAGTCTTGAACGGAGAAATATATAATTACCGGGACCTTCGCAGCGAGCTGATCAAGCGTGGCCATGAGTTCTCCACTGTGACGGACACGGAAGTGATCGTCCATTTGTACGAAGAGCTGGGAGACCATTGCGTGGAGCGCTTACGGGGGATGTTTGCGTTCGCCCTCTGGGATGTCCGTCGGAGACGTCTGCTGCTTGTACGGGACAGATTGGGCATCAAACCCTTGTATTACGCCATAGTCCAGGGTCGCCTGCTCTTCGGATCGGAGCTGAAAGCGATCTTGCAGATCCCCGATGTAGACCGGACACTCAACTGGAGTGCGCTCGACCATTTGCTGGCGTACAAGACAACCCCGGAGCAGGACAGCATTGTCGAGGGCGTAAAGAAACTGGAACCGGGACATCGGCTCTCTCTCTCACTCGGGAGCGAACCGAAGATCGAGCGCTATTGGAACGTAAGGTTCGAGCCACAGATCGGCCGGTCCGAAGAGGATGTGGCCGAGGAGTTACGGGCGCATCTTCTGGAATCTGTCAAGTTGCATATGGTGAGTGATGTGCCGGTGGGAGCGTTTCTCAGTGGCGGCACGGATTCGAGCGCTGTAGTCGCAGCGATGTCGGCAGTTGGAACCGGCTGCGTCAAAACATTTTCCATCGGGTTCCGCGACGAAGGTTTTAACGAACTCCCCTTTGCACGGATGGTGGCAGATCGATTGGGCACCGATCATCACGAATTAATCCTGGAGCCGGATGTGATGGAAGTGCTGACCGATCTCGCCTGGGATCTTGACGAGCCGTTCGGAGATTCCTCTGCGATCCCCACGTATATGGTCTCAAAGATGGCGGCGCAACACGTCAAGGTGGTGCTGTCTGGGGACGGTGGTGACGAACTATTTGCCGGATACACCGAGTATGTCGTCGAGAGCCGGGAACGCTGGGCCAGGTTTCTACCCGCCGTCGCAAGAGATACGCTGGGATGCCTTTCCAGTGCGATGCCGGTCGGCATGAGGGGAAAGAACTGGTTGCATCATTTTTCTTTACCTGGTCCGGAGCGCTATCTCGATGCCGTCACCCTCTTTAAGCGAAGCGACCGGTATCGTGTGATGACGAGAGAAGCCATGGCCCATCTGGTGAATTGCTCCACGGAGCAATCGAGGATTGAGCGTTTGAAGAAGAATGGAACTGGACACTGGCTGTCTGAACTTCAATCAATGGATCTGGACCACTATCTTCCCCTTGACATCCTGACCAAGGTGGATCGCATGAGTATGGCGCATAGTCTGGAAGCCCGAGTACCCTTGCTCGATCACACCTTCGTGGAATTTGCCGCAAGGATTCCTGTCGGGATGAAACTGAAGAACGGACGGACCAAACATATCTTCGTACAGGCCCTGAGAGGCTTACTTCCCGATCCTATATTGGATCGCCCTAAGCAAGGATTTGCACCTCCAATCGGATCGTGGCTGCGCAAGCAGCTGGGTCCGCTCGTACGAGACACCATTCTGTCGGAAACCTGTCGACGGCGCGGAATTTTCGATAGGCACGCAATTGAAGCATTGGTCCGAAATCACGAGCAAGGACGTCCCCTAGATTTCCAGGTGTGGACGCTCATTTCCTTCGAATTGTGGTGCCGGACATTCTTGGATGGTTCTGTCCGTGCTAGACCAACGCAATCCTTTAGGCCTGCATCGACCACTCGCCGCAGCGTACCGCAGAGGGTCTAACCTAGCTGGCTTTGTGCACCGATTGGCGTTCCCGTGGTGCGCTATTCGGTTTCCGCCCCTTTCCCGCTTCGAATCGTAACTTTGCTGTATCCGGTGCCTGATCGAAGCTCCGTCATCCCGGATTCATGCTGCATCATGACCGAGACGAGACGATCGTGATCGGAGACCAGACGATCGTCGTGCAGGAGGATTCACAGTATGTGTGGAATTGCAGGCATCGTGAATTTCTCTATGCGTGATCGGGTCGAGGAGAACCGCCTGATCCGCATGCGCGATGTGCAGCGTCATCGTGGCCCCGATGGGGCCGGTCTTTGGTCAGATGGGCCGGTTGGATTCGCGCATCGCCGTTTGGCGATCGTGGACGTCAAGGGGGGACATCAGCCCATGGCCAATGAGGACGAGTCGGTCTGGATCGTGTTCAACGGAGAAATTTATAATCACTCAGAGCTGCGTCCGAAACTGGAAGCGAAAGGACATCGCTACCAGACTCGTAGTGATACTGAAACAATTTTGCACCTATACGAGGAAGAGGGAGACCGGTGCGTCGAACGGTTGCATGGGATGTTTGCATTTGCACTCTGGGACCGTGGGCAAAGCCGGCTGCTGCTGGCGCGCGATCGCCTGGGCATCAAGCCGCTCTATTATGCCTGTACGGACCATGAGCTGCTATTCGCTTCGGAGATTAAGGGGATCCTGGCTGCGGAAGCGTTTCGGCCGGAATTCAACGAAGAGATTCTGCCCGAGTTTTTAGCCTCCCGATTCGTCGCAGGCGAAGAAACGTTCTTTCGGCGTGTGCGCAAGCTGCTTCCCGGCCATACACTATCCTGGTCCACCACCGAAGGCTTTCGCGAGCGGCGGTATTGGTGTCCCCCTGTGCGGAACGATCGCTCCTCCGCCGACATCGAAGAGCGAGGCTGTGAAGTCCGTGCCAAACTGGAATCTGCGGTGAGCAGCCATCTGATGAGTGATGTCCCCGTAGGGCTGTTCCTTTCAGGTGGATTGGACTCCACGGCGCTTGCCGCATTGATGACATCGGCTTCGCAGAGTCCTGTACATGCCTTCTCAGTTGGATTTTCTGAAACCGAAGCCAATGAATTGCCCTATGCGCAGCTTGCCGCCCGATCGGTGGGAGCGGAGTATCATGAGGTCCTCGTCTCGCCACAGCAATTCTTTCAGGCGCTCCCTCGCCTGGTCTGGCACGAAGATGAACCGATCGCCTTCAACTCCAGCGTGCCGCTTTACTTTGTGTCAAGACTGGCGCAGCAGCATGTCAAAGTCGTCCTTACTGGTGAAGGAGCCGACGAACTCTTTCTCGGCTACGACTATCGCTATCGTGTCACGGAACTGAACGAGCGGTTGGGTCGTCTGTATTGGGCCGCGACCCCGGAAACCATACGTGGTGGGGTGGCGCGGATGCTGGGAGTTCTTCCGAGGGGAATCCGCCGCTATGCCGAGCGCTCGTTTCTGGCCTATCCGCCCGGTCCGCGAGGAGTATTTTTCGATAATTTTTCCGTATTTCCCGCAGCGTTGCGACGAGAGGTGATCAAGGAGAGAGGGGCCCTCACGTCCCGCGATCCCCACGCCCATGGACTTCGATACTGGGATGAACATCGGGAGGGTTTCCTCGAACGCATGAGTTATGTGGATTTGCAAACGCATCTAGTGGAGTTGCTCATGAAACAAGATCAGATGAGCATGGCGGCCTCAATCGAGAGCCGCGTACCTTACCTGGACCATGAACTGGTCGACATGGTCGGAGCGATGCCTGGTCAATTCCGCCTGCATGGGTGGGAAACCAAAGCGGTCTTGCGGAACGCAGTTCGCCATCTCATTCCGCAGGAGATATTGAAGAGACCCAAGATGGGGTTTCCAGTTCCGTTGGGCCGGTGGCTACAGGGCCCCTATTGGCCGACGGTGAAGGATCTCATACTTGGACCGCGTGCCCTTGCCCGAGGCCTCTTTAATCAGGTCGCCATCGAGCGGCTGGTGGAGGAGCACCGAAGCGGCCATCGTGTCCATACCGATCGATTGTGGTTGCTCATGAATTTGGAGTTGTGGCACCGGGTGTTTCTCGATGGCGAGGATCCGGGCGCTGATTCGTATGGTTCAATGCCGGAAGTGGCAGCGTGGAGATCATGAGAGCAATGGCCGCTGCGGCGTTGATCGTCGGCAGGCTTCTTCTGGGAATGACACGAGTTGTCTGCCGACCGTCACCGGCGCCTATGCGTCGGCCATGGAAACGTTTGCGGCTCCGATGGTCTCTTGCGAGTTTGCATGACGTGATCAGGTTGACAGTCTTCGATCCGAAGCGTATTTGACGCTCGAACCCGCGATCTTCCAATTCAAAATCCAACGCCTAGAATTTGACCGAACAGAATTGGCATGTCTCCGGACGGTTTCCGACGAGACCGCGACGAGCACCGCGCATATGAAGCAGGCATTCCCTTGAGCTCGACAGATCATTGTCGTGTGAGGGATGTTCGCACATGGGCATAGCAAGGAGCGGATGATGATCGAAGGCAGATCAATTATTTGTATCTCTCAGGATTGGCAGGGCGATCCCACGAGCAAAAAACATATCATGCGAATTCTGTCCAAACAGAATCGCGTGCTGTGGGTGAACTCGATCGGCATGCGGCGTCCAACGGTCGGCGCGAGCGATCTTCGGCGATTGGTCGTCAAGCTACGGCGCATTGCCGCAGGTTGTCAACAAGTGGAACCGAATATCTTCGTCATGGATCCTCCGGTCTTGCCTCTTCCAGGCGTTGCGGCGGCTGAACACCTGAACCGCCTGATCTTGGCGGCTTGGCTGCGCCAGTTGTGCCGTCGGCTTGACCTTCATCGGCCACTGCTCTGGTCCTTTTTGCCGAACGTCAATTGGCTGCTGGGTCGGCTGAACGAACGGATGGTGATCTACCATTGTGTCGATGAATACTCAGAGTTCAGCGGCGTGCCGAAGGACGTCATTGTCAGGATGGAGCAGGATCTCATCCGACGCGCCGATGCGGTATTTACATCGGCTGAAAAACTCTGCATAGAACGGCGGCAGGTCAATCCAAGGACCTACTTCATTCCTCATGGAGTCGATGTCGCGCATTTCAGCCGTGCGCTGGACCCGGCGACCAGGATACCGGAGGAGATCGTGCGCTTGCCCAGACCTGTGATTGGTTTTTTTGGCCTGCTGGCCGATTGGGTGGACCTGGACATGATCGGAGCGCTGGCGCGAGCGCGTCCGCACTGGTCGTTCGCCCTGGTGGGGAAAGTACAGACGGATCTGTCCATGCTGGCGGGCCTCTCGAATGTGCATCTCTTAGGGCAGCAACCGTACTCGTCGCTTCCTGCCTATTGCCGAGCATTCGATGTCGGCTTGATCCCGTTTCGCATGAACGAACTCACGTTGCGGGTCAATCCGCTTAAGTTGCGCGAATATCTCGCAGCCGGCCTGCCAGTGGTATCGACGCCGTTGCCGGAGGTCGTACGATACAACGGCCTCGTGCACATAGCGGTCAATGAGCCAGGATTTTTAGAGGCCATTGCCTTGGCGCTGAAGGAACGATCGCCTGAGAACGATCGCCGACGTGTGGAGGCGATGAGAAGCGAAAGTTGGGAATCACGAGTATCGGAGATGTGCGACGTTATTCAATCGCGGCTTGCGGAGGTCCCATGAGACTGTCTTCGGTCATTGTGGCGGGGGTGTTACTATGGCTGCCCATCGGTTCATCGTGGGTATTGGCGGCAATGCAGAACGAGAGGCCGGTTGTGGATACTCTCCCGAAATTGCCCAAGGAATTCGTGGATGTCGCGCTCGTCCATTCGACGGGTCGTACTTGGTCTGTCCCCCCGGGTGGTGATGTTCAGGATACGCTCGATCAGGCACAACTTGGCGATGAGATTGTGTTGGAGGCTGGCGCCATATACAGAGGTCCGTTCACTCTACCCAATAAGAAACAGGGAGCAGGGTGGATCACCGTCCGATCCAGCGCTGTTGGCCGTGACTTTCCCTCGCCGGGATCACGCGTGAATCCATTACATGCCGCCAAAATGCCCAAGCTCGTGTCCGATCGATACGGTGTCATTATTGCGCACAAGGGTGCGCATCACTTCCGCTTCATCGGGATTGAAGTCAGACCGGCGGAGGATACATTTCTTCGGGACCTCGTCATGCTTGGCAACAATATGGATCAATCCATTGAAGAGTTGCCGCACCATATCATTCTCGATCGCTGTTTCGTACATGGCGATCCGCTGAAAGGCTCGCGCCGTGGGCTCGCGATGAATGGTCGGTCCCTCGCTGTCATTGATTCGTATTTTTCAGACTTTAAAGAAGTGGGCCAGGATTCACAGGCGATAGCCGGATGGGGCGGGAGCGGGCCGTTCAAAGTGGTCAATAACTTCCTGCAGGGAGCCGGAGAAAATCTCCTCTTTGGCGGGGGAGATCCGAAGATTCGCGATCTCGTACCATCCGATATCGAAATCCGAGGGAATCATATTAGCAAACCGCTGTCCTGGAAACCAGGCGAGCCGGAGCATGACGGCAGCAACTGGCAGGTAAAGATTTTATTAGAGTTGAAGAACGCGCGCCGTGTGGTAGTGGATGGAAATCTTTTCGAACATAACTGGCAGCATCCGCTTCCCGGATATGGATATGGCATCACGTTTACCGTGCGGAACGAGGAGGGAGGATCGCCATGGGCCGTGATCGAAGATGTCACCTTCACGAATAACATCGTTCGTCACAGTCCAAACGGGATCAACATCATGGGATTCGATGACCGCCATCCGCCCAGCGGACAAGCCAAGCGGATACTGATTCAGAACAATCTCTTCGACGATATCAATGGACCTCGGTGGGGAGGGAAAGGGCGGTTGTTTCAGCTGTTGCGGGGCACGAAGGATGTCGTGATCGCACACAACACCGCCTTCCAAACCGGGCATATTCTTATGGCAGAGGGAGACCCGCATGAAGGATTTGTCTATAGGTTCAACATTACGCCGCACAACGAATACGGCATGGAAGGAGCCGGCACCGGTGTTGGAATCGGAACGTTAGAACGGCATTTTCCAGGTGCGGTGGTGACACATAATGTCATCATCGGTGGGGATCCGCAGCGCTATCCGAACGGCAATTTCTTCCCCGAATCGGTGCAGACCGTCCCATTCGTGAACTGGTCGAGTGGAGATTACAAATTGATCCCATCCGGCGCAGCTTCTCAAGAAATCCCTGGTGTTGATGTCAAGACTCTCTGTGCTGCGATAGGGATTGCGGCTCGCCAGGAGAACATCTGTGTCTGGCAGCCTCCACAGGAACCCCTCGACAAGCGGCGAACAATTGGCATGCGCGACTGAAAGAAACAGGAGGCGACGTATGCAGGAAAGTTTCTCATCCACGGCCATGCGAGACACTGCGAGGGCTGAGCATCTCCCTCGTTCCGGGGATCAGGACGGTTTACGAGACTGGGAATTGGCGGAGATACGGCGTAGCGCCGCAGAAGCCCAACAAGCCGATCGAGCGTCCTTACGTGCGACCGAAGACAACCTGGCGAGATATGTGAATCCGCCACCGGATACACTGTTTCACCTGGAGTATGCATTTCATCTACTAGGTAATGTCAGAAATCTAGAAGTGCTGGAGTATGGCTGTGGCTGGGGCGAAAATACGATCCTGCTCAGCAAACGAGGCGCGCATGTCCATGCCCTTGATATCTCACCCGAGCTTATCGCCATCAACCAACAGCGGATGGACATCAACGGGGTGACGAACGGTGTACGCCTCAGCGTGGCCTCCGCCTATGAAGTGCCCTGCCCCGATGAATCCGTAGATGTGGTGTTCGGCATGATGATTCTGCACCATCTCGACTTGGATCAGGCGGCCCGGGAAGTGTATCGAGTACTTCGCGTCGGAGGAAGGGCGATCTTTAGCGAGCCAGTGCGTAGTTCACCAACCTTGCGGGCTTTGCGGAAATTGCTTCCATTCCATCTTCCCGCGAATGTGTCGCCGTACGAACGGCCGTTAACCCTCACGGAAATCGGGGTGTTCTGCAAGGAGTTTACCCTCGGACGATCGAGGAGCTTCGAGTTGCCGTTTTTGAGGGCATCAGGTCATCTACCGTTTCTCCGAAACAGATTGTTGCCGATCCGCCGTTGGGATCGCGCGATGCTCGCCCGCTTTCCTATGCTTGAGTACTATGCCGCTATTCGTGTGTTTGAAATACAGAAGTCGTGATTGATCCGGCCTGATCGTCTCGTAGTGGCTTCACCGCGCCCGTTCCGCCGCACGCCTCCCAATAATCATGCTTTCAATCTTCTCCGAACTCCATACGGTGCCCGCACTCGTGACGCTGTTGGCGCTTGGATTGATCGTGTACACGTACATTGGTTATCCGAGTGTATTGTGGTTTGTCGGGAAAATGCGGGCGCCCTTGAAAATGCCGTCAGGCCGGCCGAGACGGTGGCCGTCCGTCTCGGTCATTATTTCCGCTCATAACGAGGAAGCGGTCATTTCGCGTCGAATACAGAATCTGTTGGAACAGGATTATCCGAATGCCCGACTGCAGATTCTGGTCGGTTCGGATGGATCAACCGACAGGACGAATGACGAGGTTGGACGGTATCTATCCGCCAAGGTCCAGCTTGCGGCCTTCTCAGACCGGAGGGGGAAGGCGAGCGTCCTCAATGACCTCGTAGGGCAAGCCACTGGGCAATTTCTTGTTTTTACTGACGCGGCAACCATGTTCTATCCTGATTCGATCAAGCAGTTGATGACAGGCTTCCATCAGTATCCCACCGCCTCTGTGATCGGAGGTAAGCTGGAGCTTCAAAGTCCGGGCACTTCTGGCAGCGCGGATGGGCTCTATTGGCGATATGAAATGTTCTTAAAGCTGAGTGAATCTCGGCTTGGAGCGGGACTCGGTGCGAGTGGAGCGATCTATGCAATTAGACGGAAGGACTATCAGCCACTGCCCCCTCAAACGATGGCGGATGACCTCCTAGAACCGATGCTCATCCGGTTGCACAGGGGCGGTGACGTGATCCTTTATGCTGCGGCACGTGCCTATCAGCTCATGGCTCAGCGTGTGACGGATGAATTTTATCGACGAGTCAGAACCGGAGCTGGAATTGCGCATGTGATGAGCGTGACCTGGCGTCTATTGCTTCCCCAGCATGGAGTCGTGTCGCTGGCGTACTGGTCGCATAAGGTGCTCCGGTTGCTCGGACCATGGATTCTGCTGGCAGCGATGGCCGGCAACTTGTGGCTACTCGATCATTGGGTTTCTTGGGGAATGTTGGTCATCCAGATAGCGGTCTATGGCTTAGGTCTCTCCGGAGGGCGACTACGTGAAATTCCGTTCATCGGCCAGGCGGCAGTTGCGGCGCGGTATTTTGTTGTGTTGAACTGCGCACTCGCGATGGGGTCGCTCAAATTCATGTTCGGCCTGGCAAGGCCGACATGGGATAGGACGCAGCGACCCGCCGAACCGGTTGTGATACCGTCGTCCTGGCAATGGCAGAAGTCGAAGAAGGAGGCTTAGAAAGACCGGACTGCGGCGTGAGGTGCAGGATCTGCAGTCTTTGGAAATGGACTCTCGACAATGTGACAAGGGACCTGCGTTAGGTTACTTTTAAATTGTTAGGGGCGACAGGCGGAGTCAGATCTCCTGGTGCCAACAACCTTTGAGAGGGAACCATTACCAGAAACGCGTCCAACCTGTTACCACCGAGGTTGGTTGTCCAGATGAAATATTTCCCGCTGATATCCAGGTTGCCCTTCGGGGTCTTGGCATAATCGGTTCCCCCACCGGGCGCATCCAGGTTCGTCATGATCGGGGCCACGACCAGTTGGTCATAGCTCGTGTCGAGTCGAAAGCAGACGAGCTCGTTTTGAACCACGCCGCGATCAGCGCTACTGCCACAGGCGAACTGCTGCTTCATCGGAATGGAGGCTTTGGCATTTTGATGAGAGAGATGGTTGACTTGCGACACATTCCAATTCACGTTGTAAAAATCTACTGGTCCCTTCGTCCACGTCGGCGTGAAGGTCCATGTGACGGAGGCATTCGGTAAGGGATTCCAATTATCGGAGCCGGCCACGTACCCGTACCCCATATCGACATGGGCCACGGCGCCGTCTTGATCGTACACGGTCTTCTGGGCTCCAGTCTGCAAGTCGATGAAGACATTCTCCACGTCGTAGAGATTGTCGATATTCTCTTCAATCAGCAAGAACCGTCCACTTTTATCGATATGACATTCATCGAAGGTGCCCTGCTTGGCGAAAAATGAAAACTGTTGAGTCTTTTCACTATAGACCAAGCACCCCAGATCCTCATCGGTATTCGAGACGCGCAAGGTGGCGCTGTGAACCATATCGTCATTGCTGGAATGCATTTGCCAGATATACCGGTTACTCCCGAAGTGTGCGGTGATATCGAAGACGGTGTCGAAGAGGTGCGAGACCACGTCGTAGCGCAGCATCTTGGGACCGTCGTTCAGATAGAGTTTATTTTCCCGACTGGCGCTGAAATACCATCCTTCTCCGGTATTACTGACGAATTTGCTACCGGCTGGGAAAAGAGGGCCGACCTTCGTGATGTTATCGGTGGTCTTGTCCAATTTGAAGAGCGTCGGACCCCCTCCCCCCTTTGCACTGTTCAACCCCAGAAAAATCCACATGTCATTGCCGCCTTCGTGCGCATTGGTATTGCGCCAATATGAATAGCCGACGTAGGCGACGCAATCGGTGCCTCCACAATCCGACGCATCAGTAATGCGGATGGCTTTCGTATTATAGGGAGAGGGAAATGTGAAAGGACCACGCGTAGGAGGGACGAACGATTGAATTTGCGAAGCGCTGAAGCGTGCGCGCGTAGCCGTGCCTTGGTGTTCCACCCAACCACCGGGGAATACACTGGACACCTGTCCCATTCCCGTGCCTGCGGTCGAAACCAGGAGTAATGAACCTAGCAGCGCGCTTCGAAGAATTATCTGACTCAGTGCCATGAGCGACATAACCTTCCTCCGGGTAGTTGAATCTAACATCGTTGGACGGATCGTCAGTGAAAACATGTAAATCCAATGTCAGAAAATGGGAAAAAGTACGTTAAGAAATAGTAAAGATTATTCACGTGCCATAGATGGAATTTCCGATCGAACTGGGACGGGAAACAGCCGAGCAGATGGAAAAGTCTCGGTTCGACTGCAGCAATCGTGTCGCTCAATAAAGAACAATTAGAGTAATTGTGAAGAGACTTTGAAACGCTTCCAGGCGATTGCCTCCCAGATTTGTCGTCCTAGTGATGCCTCATCCAATTGTCGGCACAGCACCCGCGTCATGACAGCTGACGCCGTCATTCACTCATTCGGTCTACCATGTGGTAACCAAGCAAGGTATGTGCCGTCGTAGGACGCGGAGGGTCAGAACCAAATATGCTGCGCATGAGCGGTGAAGAGGAAGGGAAAGATTGATGGTTTCCCATGGGACCGTAGGAGATGAGACTTGACCTATGAGTCACACATCGTTCTTCTGCTCTAGGCAAGTGCCTACAGCAGAACAGTTGACGAGAGGTGAAGAAATGGTGAAACGCCATATGACTTTTTAACTGAACCAGGACGCGATGTATGGGCGCATTGGTGATAAAGCTCCGACTATCGGAGAACGCGCCTTCGGAAATACGAAACTCAAACACTGCGAACTCATGACGCGCAGTGGCAGCGTGGCAAAATTAGAGGTGAAAGGCTCGGTACCGAAAAGACGTCGGGCCTTTTATGATCCCCAGTGATTTGTAAGAGTATCGGCTTAGCGGCAGGAGGCGCACATCATGAAAATACGCACCAGCATCGCTATACCCTTCAGCCTGATCCTATGTTTCTTGCTCTTGAGCCTGGCACTCCCCGCCTCAGCCGTTACTGCCCCCTCTGTGTATTCCGGCTACACGGGAGTTGATCCAAAACCTATCCCTCCTCCGCCTGCCTTAGGGCCAGCGAACTCCATATTGGCAGATCCGACTTTTGGCTCCCGCATCCTACGGGTTACCGACGCCAATACGGCAGGAGGGATGTCCTTGATTCCTGGCGATGCCGGGTTCTTCAGAACCTGGAACGCTGATTCGACCGCACTGAAACTGATGAGTGCGAACGGTAAGTCTTGGTGGGTCACGTTTGATCCCGTCAACTTCAACGTTGGCGGCGGATCGTCTCAACCCTCGTTACATCCGTTGAACATTAACCATTTTTGGGAATGGTCCGCGGTGGATCCTCACGTCCTCTATTTTCTCAATGGCAATCAGCTGGGCAAATACAACATATCCACGGATACCACGATAAATCTGGGCGGGCCACCCACTAACGATCCCGTCACCTGGCATGTCGCGGTGGCTGGTCGAGACAACTGGGTCTGTTCGGTGGCGGGAGCTGGTACCCAGGACACATATACGAAACTATTCTGCATCGACCCTGGCAACCCCACTCAAAATAAATTCATCGACATTGTAAAACGGACGATCAATGGCATCGCTCAGACCGATTCCAACTGGCCGACCGCGGCCTCCGGTCAGACCATCGGCATTCATTCGATCGCCGGCAGTGCCGGTGGATCTTGGCTCGCCGTGCAATTTGTGCGGCAGAGCTGGGGAAAGGGGATCGCGGTGCTGAACCTCAACACGAATACCTGGTCCTTGGCAAAGGGCGTCTGGGCGGGACACATCGCGTTGGGTGATGGAAAATTGGTGAATGGATCTGGATCAACGAATGGGAGGGATTCGCGCGGCGCGATGATTCGAGATCCGAATAACATGACGGATGCCGCCAAGTATATCTATCTGATGCAGCCATCGGGAACTATTGGATGGTACGATGCAGAGCATAGTTCTTGGTTCAATGCTTCAACAAATCCCAACGCACCGATTTTGTTTTCGCGGTACAACATCACCCCGCCTCCAGGTCCCTTGCCATGGTATGGGGAGATCATCATGGCGGCCTGCGATGGGTCCAATACTGTCTGGCGATTTGCCCACAATCACAATGGCGGAGGCGGTTATTTTGGGGAGGCGTTTGCGCAAATCTCCAATGACGGCCGCTGGGCCCTCTTTTCCAGTTATTGGGATGGCACACTGGGGTCCTCTAAGGGAGATTTTGGAATCGGGACTCGCATCGACACGTTCATTGTAGAGCTTGTAAAGCCTGGTAGCTGAGAGGCCATGCCGTGAAAGCACAACGGATCCTTGTGCACAACGCGATGGCCTCAGGGGAAACGCAAGGGCATGTGGCGCAAACGCAGTAGAGACTTTGCGGAAATCCGAAGCAGGCTCGGTACCAAATGGTGTCGAGCCTTTTTTCTGGCCAGACCTTTCAATGAGGGACGGTTTGGAGAAAAGAACATATAAGATAAGCAGCGAGCTTGTTCATGCACTCGGGGAATTCCGAGTTTCGCAATACGCATGAAGACTTATGCTATGCCAATGTTCGGTATTCAAAGATCCTCGGGGACATTGCCCAAGCGTGTACTCGGCAAGACCGGGGTTGAACTGCCCATTCTCGGATTCGGCACCGCAGCTGCCGGACAACGTCTAACAATGAGAGAGGCGGTCGATCTCTATGAAACAGCATACTGTCAAGGAATTACATACTTCGACACTGCGCCTGAATTCGCCGGCTATGGGAAGGCCCAGATCCAGCTTAGTCATGTGCTCAAGCATGTCCGTCGTCAAGTATTTTTGGTGACCAAGTGTTTCGAGCCTGAAGGAGAACGAGCCCTACGACTGCTGGATCGGAATCTGCGGGAACTGGGGACAGATTATGCCGATTTGGTTTTCGTGCATAGTGTCGGCGATGACAGAATGGATCCACAAACGGTCTTTAGCAAGTCAGGCACCTATGCCGCGCTCATGAAAGCTAAGGCGCTTGGCCTGACGCGGTTCGTAGGATTATCCGGACATAGTCGACCATCGCGATTTCTTTCCGCTATACGCCATGTTGATGTGGATGTGTTATTGAATGCGGTCAATTTTGCGGATCGCCATACCTACAATTTCGAGGAGCACGTATGGCCGGCTGCCGCTCATGGCAATATCGGATTAATCGCCATGAAGGTCTTCGGCGGCGCCAAGGATCCTCCGCCAGCGACTGTAAGTCATTCCCAAATGCCGCCTGAACATCATGACCTGGCGTTCCGATATGCCTTAAGCCAACCACAGGTAAGCTGCGCTGTGATTGGCATGGTGACCCATGATGAACTCAAACAGAACCTTCGCCGTGCCAGAACGTTTTCACCATTGTCTATCGAGGAGGCAAGACGTCTGCATCAAAGTGGCGCAATCCTCGCCCGGCAATGGTCAGATCATTTTGGGCCAGTGATATAGAGGATAGGTACTGTGAGAGTGTTCCGGGCCTCGCCGCAGTGATTTGTACCTCTGATTTCACGTCAATATGCCAATCTCACCGAGCCGAGCTGCTCGGGATTCAATTGCCGACCCGCCGAAAAGATTGACTATGACACGAGCAATGCGGGCGCTGACTGGCTGCGTTCTTCCTTTCCTCTTGATGTGCTGGTCCGGATGCGGCAGTAGCGGAGGGAGTGGTGCGAGCCTTCCGCCGACTGCCAGCAATCCAGGCGCAGGATTTAATCAGGCCCGAGGGTTTAATGAACCGGTGACTCAAATTCTTCCGATTCCCGATGGCAGCGGTGATGTCTATGTGTTGGGCGATTTCACTACCTACGGCGATCGGATGGTCAGACCAATCGTGCGGTTGCGCCCGAATGGACGCCTCAATGCAGGGTTCACGCTAGCCGATTCAGTCGCCGGGAATATTGCCAGTATGGCACTCGTCGATGATGGCAGTGGCGATCTGTATGTGGCGGATTATTCTTTGGGAGACGAAAATAGCGCGACTATGGATATCGGTCATATCCGGAGAGTACACGCTGATGGCACCATCAATCCAGTTTTTGCCCTGGCCACGGTTACCGCAAAATGGTTCGTCATTCCTTCTAACCCCCTCTTTAAGCCGGTGGTCCGCAGCCTCACCCCGGTCGGCGATGGATCCGCTCGTCTGTATGCTGCCGTGGAAGGACAATATAATGGCACGCCGGTAGGCGCTGTCGTGCGGCTGCTCCCAAATGGCGACCTAGATCCGACGTTTGATGCACGGTCCCTGGACATCAGTACGGACCTCCATGTCTGGCGCATCGTGCCCGTCAACGACGGCAGCAAAAAAGTGTACGGCGTGATCTTTGCCCAGGTGAGCCCGGCAGGATATCGCTCCATTGGTGCATTCCGTCTCAATGTCGATGGGACCCTGGATCCGAGTTTTGACATACCGGGAGATGGCTTGATCGAAGGGTCGGCGATCAGCCTCCTGGTCCCCGTGAACGACGGCAGTGGCGATCTGTTCGCCGTCGTCAATCTGGCGAATCTCACTGATCCGCTGCCATTCGTCAACCCTATCCGAGGACTCGTGCGTATCAATCCGAACGGAGCGTTGGATCTCACCTCGCCACGCCCACAAATCGACTTGGCCAGTACGGTGATGGCATTGGCCAAAGCGATCGATGGCAGCGGGGACTGGTTTGTTGCACAGGAAATGAGCCTGCATAACATACAGGTCGTGCGATTTAAAGCCGATGGCACACGTCATCCCACATTCATGGCGGTCCAATTCGATGGCCCCGTCAAGGACATCGCTGGCACGCTGGACGGGAGCGGAGATGTATATGTGGGAGGCCAATTCCTGGCCGCGAACGGGACGGGCGTGAATCAATTCGTGAGATTAAACAGCGACGGCACGCAGGACAGCGGAACTCTCACGGGATCAGGATTTAATGGCAATGGCTTCCCGATCAATGTAGCTCCAGTCAATGTTGGAGGTGGGTCGCTCTATGCCACCGGCCTCTTTACTTCGTATAACGGGGCGATCACGAACCACGTGACACGATTGACCGCCACGGGCCAACCCGACACGACCTTTTCGTCGGGATCCGGCTTCGGAGGACTTGGATTCCGAGTGATTCCCCTGGCATCACGAGACGGTACCGCACGCCTGTATGTGGGGGGAGATTTTTCCGCATATGACGGCCAGCCGGTCTCTCCACTTGTACGGCTCCTGCCGAGTGGCACACGGGATAGCACGTTCACACCTGAATTCAACATCGGAAGCGTGATCGAGACCATCGCAGCTGCTGAAGACGACACCACCGACCTCTATGCCGGAGGCCAATTCAGTTCCTATAACGGGATGACTGTCAATGGAGCCGTGCGGATCCATCCCGACGGTTCACGTGATCGCGGATTCGACTTAACGCTTCCGCCAGGTATTGTGCGTCAAATCGTGCCAACCTTGGATGGCAGCGGCGATATCTATGTGCGGTTTCAGCCCCTGGGTGGATTGGCTCAATTGCTTCGCTTGAATCGTGACGGAACAGTGGATGAAAGTTTTGCCGCGCCCGAGCCGTATGGTAGCCAAGCGGTCACCATGACCATACTCAGCGGGAGCGGCAATCTGATGGTCGCCTCCTTGACAACGAATCCCAATGGCACATACCAAAGTCATATTGTCAGACTCAACCCCGATGGCCGTATTGACGTGGGCTTCAATTTAGTCACGTTGGATGGAGTCGTCTTTTCCATGGCAATTTCTGAAGAAGCTGCCGGACTCTATGTGGGCGGGACATTCACCACTGTCAATGGAACGGCGTCACCGGGTATCGTGCGGCTCAATCAATCTGGTATGCGTGATCCCTCATTCATGGTGGGAGCGGGATTTAACGGCTTTGTCAGATCTATCGAGCGCGCGCCAGACGCCGGCGGCGACATTTTCGTAGGGGGAACCTTTACCCGATACCAATCAACGACGATGCAAGGTATCGCGCGGCTCAGTCGAGTCGGGACAGCAGAGTAGGAGTCTATCATGGGATTCGGTGGAGGGTCTTAGCGACTCGACTCTGAGAAAGTATGTGTAACAACGTGTGTAAATCCGGGGGACTCGTGGAGCTGCGACTCCCTTGGGGAAAAAGATGCGAGTGAATGGAGCGCGCTACGAACTTATTTTTGTGGGGCCGGATCGAGCCGATAGCCTACATTTCGGACGGTGAAGATTCGGGACGCTTCCGGACCTAGCTTATTCCGAAGGCTGCGGATGTGCACGTCGATGGTACGGGATTGCAGACCCGCATCCTTGTGATGCCCCCAGACCGATTCAAACAAGGCATCCCGACTTAGGACCCGGCCATTGGTCATGATGAGCATCCTGAGGAGATTGAATTCCTTCGACGTGAGATGGATGGGCTTGCCGCGCAGCGTGATCGTATGACGATCGAGTTGCATCTCGAGACTTCCCACCTTGAGCACGCGCGCCGGATCGGTCGGCGCGGCACGGCGCAATCGGCCCTTAATGCGTGCGATCAATTCATCGGCCTCGAAGGGCTTGGTGATATAATCGTCGGCGCCGATTTCCAGCCCGATGACCTTGTCGGCTACTTCATCCTTGCCGCTAAGGATAATGATAGGCACATGAGCGGTAAGCGGATCGTGCCGAATGCGTCTGCAGACTTCTAACCCATCCAATTCCGGCAGTAACAAATCCAGCAGCACGAGGTCAGGCTTGTCCCGCCGGACGGCTTCCAATGCTTCCAGGCCGTCTTGAGCAACGGTCACCTCAAAACCCTCACGCTCCAATAGCATTCGCAGGAGCTTGACCACACTCTCCATGTCTTCGACGACCAGGATCTTGGCCATTGCAGACACAATCTCGTGCGGGCTTTACGGTTCAATCAAGCGGCGTCGAATAGAGTACCGGACCAAACTGGCCGTGTCATGGATGTCCAGCTTATCCATGATTCGATGGCGGTGACATTCGGCGGTCTTGATGCTTACGCCCAGCAAGCTGGCCACCTTTTTGGTCGTCATCCCTTCCGCTACGAGTTGGAGTACTTCTCGTTCCCTGGATGTCAGAGGGTCGGAAGGCAGATTGGTTTTCGCAAGATAGGCTTGGATGACTGTTTGTGAAATACTTGGGCTCAAATAAAATGATCCCTTCGAGACCTCGCGAATGGCTCGAACCACGTCATCGATCGCTTGTGTTTTCAAGAGATAACCCTTCGCTCCGGCGCTCAGCGACTCCAGGACAAAGGCATCGTCGGTATGCATGGTCAAGAGGAGAGACTTGGTTTGCGGCGAGATACGTCGGATTTCTCGAATGACATCCAACCCATTGAGCAGTGGCATCATCACATCCAGGACGGCAAAATCTGGTTGAGTTTGCTG
>DATNCR010000335.1:0-10084 GCA_035607135.1 Nitrospiraceae bacterium | reverse complement strand
CCGACGACTGTCACTCCCGTTGATGTCAATCAGGACGGTTTTACCGATCTAGTCACAACCAACATTGGCAGCAATACCCTTTCGATTCTCTTAGGCAATGGGGACGGCACCTTTCACGATCAAGTCGAACTGAATGTCTGTAAAGAGCCTCGCTCGCTCGCTCTCGGGATGTTCAACCGCGATCCGTATCCCGATGTGGTCTTGGCCTGTTCCGGGGCCGATGAAGTGGCCATACTCTTCGGTCGAGCCGACGGAAAATTTCAGGAAGGGACGCGCTATCCCGTGCATCGAACTCCCATTGCGGTCGCCATCGACGATCTGAACGGCGATCAGGCGCTCGATCTCGTGGTGGCGTTGCGCAACGACAAAATAAAAGTTTTTCTGGGAACCGGCACCGGCGAATTCACCCATGGCGCTCAGTATGAATACGGCGATACGCCCACATCGGTGGCATTAGCCGACTTGGATGGCGATGGGAAGATCGATTTGGCTGTGACCAACGGGGGGCCGATGTTGAACGCAGTCTCCATCTGGATGGGGAATGGCGACGGCACGTTTCGCCCTCCCACCGATTATCGGACTGGAAAGCGACCGCTCGGGGTGAGTTTCGCCGATTTCAATCATGACCGGATCCGTGATCTCCTTGTGATCAACGGTGTGCAGGATAGTTTCACAACCTTTCTCGGTAACGGCAATGGGACGTTCCAGCCAGGACGTGATTCCGGTGCCGATGCAGGACCGAATTTTGGGCTCGCTCGCGACTTCAACGGTGACCATCGCACTGATGTGGCGATTGTCAATCTTCAATCGAGTGATCTCTCTATTCTCTTTGGTCGTGACGATGGGACCTTCGAGTATCCGCCGAGAAACTATCGGACAAAGCCAGGCCCCTTCGCCCTTGCCACGTTTCGCGTGACAACCAAGGAGGCTGAAGAGCCAGGACTCGTGACGGCGGACAACGGCAATGGAAGCGTGTCCGTCTTTCTCCATCGAGGATTGAAAGCAGCGCCTGCTCCCGTCGCGATTCCTCCGTAAGCATTGTAAGACGTCTATCCCGGGGTTGAGAGAGTCAATAGTCAGTCTTCTTGACAGTCTCTGGACCCTCGGCTACAGTGGCCGATGGGCGCTGTTTTCAGGCCCATTGGCGCTCTGTGTTGGGGATACCAGTGAGATCATTTCGATGGTGGTTCTCTATTGGCGCACTACTCACCCTCTCCGTGTTGATGGTACAGGGTGGTGTGCGTGACCTGTTTGATGGGGCCCCTCCCGGCAGTGGAGCCAGCGCGTATCTTTCATTTGGCACCACGATTTTTGGCGGAGGATTGTTGGCCGGTTGCTTGGCATTGGTGATGAATCGACTCCGATAGAGAGAGAGTCTGAAGACAGGCGCGTCAATGCATTGTTTAAGATGTAAAGGTTTCATGATGGTCGAGCGTCACTATACGCTGGTGAATCGGCGTCTCTATGCCCGCTGTTTGAATTGTGGGTTCTGGATCGACCTTGCCGATCTACTTCGCTTCTTTCACAAAGTAATTGACAGCGGGTTTCGCGGTCGGAAAGTGCGGGAATCATATACTCTATGAGTAGGAGCCACGGTTTCATGATGACAAGAGACTGCACGAGATCCCGTCGACCGTTATATCTCATCCGCGCTGCCGAGATGCTTATTGGCCTTCTATTGATCAGTGCCGCGACTGTCGCTCCATCCATCGCCGACGCAAAGAGCCCAGCAACTCATCCTGTACAGGTTCGAACGGCGATTGTTCCGCACCAGTTCCCTCCGTGGCGAGTCGTGCCAGCCCATGGCATTCTACTCAAGGAACTCAATAGTGGTCGTGTGTTATATGAACACGATGCCGGGAAGCGAATGTCTCCCGCCAGCCTTACGAAGATCATGTCGGCCTTGGTCATTCTGGAAAGGGGAAAGTTGGATGATCTCGTCACGATTAGTCCCAACGCCGCACGGGCTCACAAGATGCATCTACGAGTGAAGGCAGGGCAGATCTTTAGGCTGGAAGATCTGTTGAAGGCCATGTTGATCATGTCCGCGAATGATGCTTGTCTTGCCGCTGTGGAGCATGTGGGGGGTGACGAAGCACAGTTTGTGACGTTCATGAATGAGAAGGCTGCGGCCCTGGGCTTGGAGGATACACATTTCAGGAATGGCTGCGGGTTTGATAACCCGGACCATTACTCCACGGCCGAAGACCTCGCGGCATTAAGCGTCATTGCGCTCGATCAGCCCATCTTCCGGCAGTTGGTTCGTGAGGAGCGTGCGATCATCACGCCTGTCAGTGGTCATCGTGCGTATATTTTGCACAATACGAACAGACTCCTGGGACGTGTTCCCGGTGTCGAAGGGATCAAGACCGGATTTACGTCCAAGGCTGGGCGGTGCCTGATTGCCAAAGTTTCTCAGAATGGGAGCGATCTGCTCCTCGTGATCCTCAATTCCAAGCGTCGCTGGAACACCGCGACGCACCTCATCACCTACGGATTACAGGCAGCCGAAGTTTCGCACTGAAGCTTCCTGCTTACTCAAGTCGAAATGGGCGTGTCTGATGTGAGAATGCCATCGCAGCCTGATGGCTATCTGCAGTCTGACCGTTCGAATCCCTCCAAGAGCACGGGCGAGGACTTACCGACTTGGGGAGGCTTGTGGGAACAGATGCGGAGAAACGGAGCAGGAAGGAATTCCTGCCGGCAACTGAGGAGAAGGGTGGAAGAGTTCGAGTTCTGCAGGTGTGTAGTGGGGGTTGAACATCCGGTCCACGAGATTACCGAATCGGGGAAAACTCGACGTTGACATCTTTCCCCAGATAATTGATGAGAAACCCCTGTTTATCGTAAGCCAGTATGGCGCCCATTACATTTTCATCGCCGTAATCTTCTTGCCCTAATAGTTTTCGCACGTCATCGGGGCTTTCGCTGTTCAACACGTTGCGAAAGATGCCGCGAGTCTTATAAGAAAATCGATTATTGATAAAAATCAGATCAACCCTGCCGTCCTGAATGCGCACGCCAGCCATAGGGCCGGTCGGTTTGCGTTGGTCGAGTAAGAAAATAAATAAGCCTTCCTGTTCCGCTTTCACTCCAGGAATCTTTTCGTTCACAAGAGAGTCCAAGGCTTTGGCTTCGGAGTCTCCCAACTTGACGCCAAACAGTGAAACCTCGGCACCCTTCAGGGCCTTGGGGTCCATCACATCGTTCTTGCTCAATTCATAGGGCTCGCCATACCCAGGAGGCACCCATGCACCGACTCCGGCCATCACCAGGCAAGTGACGGTGACGACTTGCAATACATACTTCATGGATTGTTCCTTACCCATGGGTTCCAAGAGATGTATGGTGTGTGTGAAATTTATTGGCAAAATTGATGGGACCAAAGCAGTGTACAGACATTTTATCGAACGACCTGAGAACTTGCAAGGCACGGCTGAAGAGGTGATTGGAATCAAGACCCTCGGTCTTGTACGGTGGTTATAGTGCCGCGGTGACTGTGCGTTGGACGGGCGAGGAGGCGGAAATGGTTGTTCGACGGAGGATACCGAATCCCCTCGCGACAATGTCTGTGGAACGATCCGTTCCCGGTCGTTTCCATAGGAATAGGTTAGGTCGTGTGATGGATAGTAATGAGAAGGGTTCCGAGGTGCCTAAGTCTTTGGAAGTAGGGCTGACAGCCTTCTTCAAGCTCATCAGTTAGGTTATCCAGGTCGGCGATACAGTCTTCAATGATCCCGATCCGCTGGGCATCAAGCCCATCGGGGCTATCGAGGAAATACACCACGCATCCGCTGATCACCGTATCCAGCGTCATCAATGGCCCCTCAATCTGGCCTTCCACTTGCGGCCAGCGCTCCTTCTTGTGGGCTTCCCAGAGGGACACCACGGCATCTCGATCCATTCTGAAGTCCTCTACGATTCCGCGTGCCACAGTTCCAATCAAACCACCCTAGCGCATCGAACAACAGGACCGCAAGCGTGCGGACACCAAGCCCCAGGAATCGTTCGTCATTGTCTCCTCGATCGAAACGCGAGTCGATACCTGGTGCATGTTACGAGTGCAGAGAACTGATGCAGAAATTTATGGACCTGCGTGATGATATCGCGGGGAACCAGCGGTAGGGACATGTCATCAGCCATCCCAATGTTGGCGACGGAGGTCATCCTGTAATCCTTCGACCGAGAAGGCCAGACGGCATGCGATCCCAGCCTCTATGGTTAGGTGGAGCTCATGGGTAAAGTCCACGATGGAGATGAGCCTGCGCCACTTTATCGATCCCGCTCATCAAGGCAGCCATGCGCATGGACGTTTTCTTGGATAGGGAAAACTGTAAAGTTCGATGGAAGGCGGAAGTCAGAATGTCCTGCAGGCGCTCTTGAATGTCGGATGCTTTCCAGAAGAAGCGCTGCACATCCTGCACCCATTCGAAGTAGGACACGATGACACCACCGGAGTTGGCTAGGATGTCTGGAATGATAAAGACCCCCTGATCCTGGAGGATGCGATCGGCTTCCAGGGTGGTCGGTCCGTTTGCTCCTTCGGCGAGAATTCGGCAGCGCAGCTTCGCGGCATTGCGGTCGGTGATCTGCTCGGAGAGCGCTGCAGGAACTAACACGGTGCAGTCGAGTTGCAGCAAATCGTCGTTGGAGAGCCAGTCTCCCAGCTTGGTGTCACGGAGGGATTGGCCCCCGGTCTTGTATCGTGTGAGCAGTTCCGGAATGTCCAAGCCGCTCGAATTATGGATACCTCCGTTCACGTCGCTCACGGCAATCACGCGTGCACCACACTCTTGCATGATGCGAGCGGTATGGAATCCGACGTTGCCGAACCCCTGTATGGCCACGGTGGTGTTCCGAATGTCGAGCTTGAGGTGGCGAAGCGCTTCCAGGGTGACATAGACCACTCCGCGGCCGGTGGCCTCCTCACGTCCAAGGCTTCCTCCAATCGATAGAGGCTTGCCTGTCACGACACCCGGCACGGCATACCCCACTTGCTGACTGTACGTATCCATGATCCAGGCCATCACTTGGGCATCTGTGCCGACGTCTGGGGCTGGCACATCCTTCTCTGGCCCGATCAATGGGAAGATTTCGGCTGCATAGCGCCTGGTCAATCGTTGCAGTTCTGGTCGTGACAACTGCTTTGGAGCGATTGCAATACCCCCCTTGGCTCCGCCATAGGGGAGGTCGGCCAACGCGCATTTCCAGGTCATCCACATGGCAAGTGCCGCGACCTCCCCAAGATTCACGTCCGCATGATAGCGAATGCCGCCCTTTGTGGGGCCGCGGGAAGAATCGTGCTGCACACGATAGCCGGTATAGACCTCGACCCGGCCGTCATCCCTTCGAACAGGTACGCTGACAATCAGTGACCGTTGAGGAAGCTTCAGCCGTTCTCGTAGGTTGGGATCGAGTTCCATGGCCTCGGCTGCTTGATCAAATTGTGCGACCGCCAGTCGGAAAGTCGGGGTGTCGAGTTCGTGCATGAGGTATTCCTTTTCCTTTGGTCAGGTGTGCAGCCTGGCCATCGATGTGAGATGGCAATCAGGGTGTTTCTGCTTCATGCTGTCGGGCGGGAGATTCGTCCATCGCATGTTGAAGATTCGCGCGAATTCTAGCCCTACCTGTTGTGCAACGACTGAGGAGGATACGGCAGACTGCCGTATCTCGGCCATGGATGTGATGTGGCACTCTGCCATGCCGCAGGGCATGATATAGGAAAAAGGGGTAAGGTCTAGATCGACGTTGAGCGCAAATCCGTGAATCGTGACCCCATGATCGATCCGGACTCCGATCGCGGCAATCTTCGCGTCGGCATGACTCCAGCGCACCCAGACACCAGGCTTCCCTGCGAGGCGATAGCCGTCAATTCCCCATTGCAATAGGGTCTGGATCAAGACCTCCTCCAACTGTCGTACATACTGTTTCGGTCCTGAGCAATAGTGTGACAGCTTGAGGATCGGATAACCTATAACCTGTCCAGGTCCATGGTAAGTAATTGAGCCACCACGATCTACGAAGAGAAGGCTGGCGCCTGTTCGGCTGAGGATCTCTTCCCCGCAGTCCCAATGTGCTGGTTGGGTGGTACGGCCCAGGGTATAAACTGGCAGATGCTCAAGAAGCAATAAGAGATCCTCTCGTTTCTCCGCAATCCGTTCTTCTTGTAGCTGCTTCTGAAGTATCCATGCCTCGGAATAGGGGATCGGCTGCGAAAGTCTGACGAGTGTACCTGCTTGCGGGATAGGCGTCGGGAGAGGTGCACTTTCCTGTCCTGGGAAATCGTGGCACAAGCGTGACCCGTCCGAGAGATTCATGAGACCGCCTTCGGTGGCAGTGGGTTCTGACTCGAGATCTTGGCCTGAGAGTTCATTCTTTGAATGGTCTGTTGACAGGTTGGTTGGTCTCTGGTCAGTCGGAGGGAATATGAAAAATCTCCGAAATTGCACATTTGATAGTAGTCGACGGTGATCATGATGTCACAATTCTTGATGCCTCAGACGATGGCCAAGATGTATTCGTTCCCATCGAGAACGTGCTTGAGCTTGATGACGACCAGGAAACATACGTGAGTCACGACTACCAGTACCAATAGGGATTTTTCATGTGAGAGGACCGTTCCATTCGGTGGTTCAGCATGGGTGATCCGCCCGTCAAGTGCCAAGGGAATAACAAAGATGAGAAGAAATGAAAGTGTGATGAAGTGAAAGAGGAGGGAATTCCTCTGTGTTGTGCGCACACGAATCATGAGGCCTCGTCTACTCGAGTTGGCCACATTGTCGCACAAGTGCTCTCAGGGTGAAAGTCGTAGAACGGAAAAAGGGGCGAGGATCGTCCTCGCCCCTTTCTACTTCATCAGTTTGTGGCTTACTGGATGGCCGCAAACATTTCCTTAACCTGGGGGGTTTTCAATTTCTTCAGCGCTTTTGCTTCGATCTGACGAATCCGTTCCCTCGTCACGGAGAGGCTCTGTCCCACCTGCTCCAGGGTGCAGGCCTCATCGTGACCGATACCGAAGCGCAGCCGGATGACTGTTTGCTCTCGGGGTGTAAGCGTGGCGAGAATGCGTTCGAGCTGGTGCGACATTTCCGTCCGGTGCACATGGGCATCGGGTGGAACGGCTTGCAGGTCGGGGAGCAGTTCCCCAAATTCCGTGCTCCCGTCACCAACCGGCTTCTCCAGGGCAACCGGCTCTTGAAAGGCTTGCACGGTTTCGTGGAGTCGTTCCGGTCTCATTCGTAGCACCTGGGCTACTTCTTCAAGTCGAGCTGGGCGGCCCAGCTGTTGCCCGAGTCGTCTAGTCACGCGGAGAATACGGTGCGAGGCTTCAGTTTGGTGAACCGGAATGCGAATGGTCCGTGATTGATCTGCCAGCGCGCGTGTGATGCCTTGACGGATCCACCAGGTTGCATAAGTGCTGAACTTAAATCCTTTGCGGTATTGATAGCGCTCGGCCGCTTTCATCAACCCGATATTTCCCTCTTGCACAAGGTCCAGCAAAGTCAGGCCACGGCCCGTGTAATGTTTTGCGATGTCTACCACGAGCCGCAGGTTGCAGCGTACCAATTCGTCCTTCGCCCGTTCGAGTACGATCCGGGCGCAGCGTAGAGTGGCCAACCCTTCTTTCAGTTGCTTCGCGATGGTCATCGGAAGCTTCTGCTGCCCTGATCCCTGCTCGATCATCCCGGTGAGACTCTGCTCGGCCTTATCGATTGCACTGGCTGAGAGACCGCTCAAGCCCCTGACCATCTGGAGTGTATGTTGCGACTCGATCACAGAGTCCGAGCGCTTGAGCCGCGAGAAAGCCCGTATAGCATGGCGTAAGGCCTTCCGGATGGTACTCGTTCCGCTATCGATTTTCTTGGCCAGCTCGACTTCCTCTTCTCTGGTCAATAGGGCACGTTCGCCGAAGGAACGAAAATAGAGTGACTCCAACATGAATGGGCCGCCACTCACAGCAGTACGGGAGACCTTCTTCGTCAGTTCCTCTGGTGGCTCCTCTTCGGAGGTTTCTCGGCCGATGACATCCAAGAGGTCGCTTGCCTCAGGATCGTCCGCATCAACATCCTTTGTAATCGTGGCCAGTTCTTCCGGCTCAGGGGTTGTGAATAGATTCTTTTTCATCTCATCTCCCCTCCTCTGACTGTCTGATTCGTTGCTGCCCATGGTTGTAACCTCAACAGATTTCTGTTCTATTTTATTAGAGACAGCTTTCCCCCAAACGATTCATTCTTGGCTCTGCGCTGTTCGATATCTCTCTACGCAGCAAATCCTGTGCTGGATCGCGTATAAGAACGGCGTATCGCGATCACGAGGAAAAGACAGCACTATTAAAGTATTCTAATGAGGAGATTTGAAATGGAGTGAGGCAACCTTGCTGCAGATGTGTAGGGAAATCTATAAGCAATAGGCCCAATCGCCACATCATCTATTTCAGGGGCAATTCTTACAGAAAGGGGACGATCGCATCGAAGGGAATGAGAAAATCGTGGTGGAGCTTATCCGACGCGAATTCAACGAGCGTCAGATTGCCCAGCACATGCGTCGGGATTTCAACCAATCAACGTCAGCCGTATCGTCGAGGTGTTGGGAGGCTTCGAATTCGCTGTCAGCGTGACGGCTTTCGCATGATGTTTGGGAGGCCAACAATTCCATCACTGTCATTGTTGTCTTGTTGAAAACTCGGCGTCGCGCTTCTAGAATGAATCCCCGATGTCACATTTTCAGTCAGGCGAACGCATCCACCTCGTCGACAAGAAAGGGCGGCAGTATGCCTTGACCCTGAAGGCCGGAGATCTCTACCAGCTGAGTGGTCACAAAATTGCCCACGACGACCTCATTGGAAAGCCCGATGGCTCTCTGGTCATGCTTTCAGGCAACAAGACCATGTTGGCGCTCAAGCCCACGTTTGGCGATTATGTGCTGAAGATGCCGCGTGGCGCGCAGGTGTTGTACCCGAAGGATCTTGCGCTTATTCCCATGTGGGCGGACGTCTATCCTGGTGCACGCGTGTTCGAAGCGGGGACCGGTTCCGGGGCTTTAACGATGGCCCTCTTGCGTGCTGTGGGCCCACGGGGCTTGGTGGTGACCTACGAAGCCCGTGATGATTTCGCGCGCACAGCGATGATGAATATTGAACGATACATGGGCCCAGTGCCGAATCTCATCCCGCTTTGCCGGAACGTATACGAGGGGATCAGTCTGCTCGACGATGACCTGCCTTTCGATCGTCTCGTCCTCGATCTTCCCGAGCCTTGGCAGGTGGTACCTCATGCCGCACAGGTGCTTCGTTCTGGTGGCATGTATTTGAGCTTTGTTCCCACTGTTCCTCAAGTCGTACAGACGGTAGAGGCCCTTGAGCGAGCGACGGTCTTTGGCATGATCGAAACATTTGAAGCGTTGCTGAGGACTTGGTCGATTCAGGGACGCAGCATACGACCCGATCATCGAATGGTCGCACATTCAGGATTCATCACAGTCGGCAGGAAAATCGAATCTGGCTTGTGGCCCGCCGCTCAAGTTGTTGAGTCCGTAGGCGCGACTACTGATGCTTACGAAGAGAGGGAGGATCCTGCGCGATGAATCGGTTACGTGGAAAGGTTGCGGTCGTCACGGGAGGTAACGCCGGTATCGGTGAAGCGATCGCGAAAGCCTTTGCGCGCGAAGGGGCTTCTGTCGTGATCACGGGGCGGCGACAGGGAGAGTTGGACCGGGTTGTGAACGACATTGCGAAGGAGCATGGCAAAGCCTTTGCCGTTGCCGGATCAGTCACAGATGAATTTCATGTTCAGGAGACAGTGCGTCAGACGGTGCAGCAGTTTGGGCGGCTCGACATCCTTGTCAACAATGCCGGAGTAGGAGACTTTGGGAAGCGCCTGCACGAGATCGACGATGTGACCTGGGCGCACGTTCTTAACGTCAACTTGGGCGGGGTGTTCCGGATGACGCGAGCCGCCCTATCGCAGATGTTGAAGCAGGGGAAGGGAGCAATCGTCAATATCTCTTCCATCGCGAGCCTGGTTGGGCTTCCCACATTGCCGGTTTATGCCGCTTCCAAGGGGGCACTCGATGCCATTACAAGAGC
>DATNCR010000324.1:0-3751 GCA_035607135.1 Nitrospiraceae bacterium | reverse complement strand
CAACAGAGCAATTGCGCGCCAGTTTGGCCCTCATATTTGGTCCCTATCAGACTCTTGAGCAACGTCCTTGCATCCTTCGATACTCACCACTGGCAAGCCGAGAAGGGGTACGGTCCGTCGATCAACTTCCGATCGACCGGGCCATCGGCAGGACGGCCCGGGACAGAGGCGGCTTATTGCAGCACCGTGTAGATCTGATCTGCGGTGATGGTCACTGATGAATCGCTGAACACTCCATGGGCTCCGACGACGTTCGCCATCTGGCCTTGTGCCAGGTGCTGCTGGAGCGCCAAGCGGTAATCATGAAATTGAGTGAAGACCTGCACCTGTCCACTCGATCCCACAGCGAAGAGTCCCTGGATTGGATTCACCGGCACGATCGTGGGCGACACGCTGAGACTGAGAAGATCCGTCGCGACCGGCCCTCGCCAAACGTAATGCGTCGTACCCACCCCTGCTAGATCGAGCACCAATCCCGCATCCGTGTTGCTCATGAATGGCACCGCCGTCGGCGGACTCCAGTTCACCACTAACGTGGCGGGATGATCCACGAGATTCACAATGGTCTGCGCGGTGAAATCGGGTGGTGCGGTGTTAAACGGCGTCACGAAACCCAACACCCTCACCGGCGTACCGGATGTGAGTCCTGTGAGGCTCAACGCCCCTGTAGCCACCTGATACTGTGTCGGATCGGCATCCGTGGCCATCGACGTTCCCGTGCCGGCGAAGTTAAAGAGCGTAATTCGGCGTCCTTGGATTCGCTGCAGATTCATTTCCAGCGAACCAGTGCCCGTCGTGTTCACGGTTCCTGCCACGGATGTCACCAGTAACCGGACCAGGCCGGTCGTGGCATCCAAGGTATTGATGGAGGTATTGAGCGTTCCGAACGCGGTGAGATGTTGACCCACCGAGATGTCATCCTTCGTCAATCCCGTTGTCATGAGCGCCTGTTGGCGGACTTTCGTGATTGCTCCCACGTTCACCGTGACGGTATCGCGGAACGTAACCGTGCCGTCGCTCCGCTCCAAGGTCGCGCCTCGTACAGTCAGTTGATTCCCGCTTCTCGCGATGACCACACCGGTCACGACGTCTCTCGTCCCGCCGGGCACGCTGGAGCCGGCCAAGACCTCAGTGGCTTTGAATCGTTTGGTGTCGACCTTCCACTCGCCGTTTGCCACGGTGGCCGTTCCCGTCGGCTTAGCAGCCAAGGCTGTAAGCCCCGCGTCTCCTTGATACGTCACCTCATCGATCTCAAAGATTGTAGCGGCATCCGTATGCACAGTAACCGACCCGAATGTACTCAGCGGAACACTACCCACCGGACCAAACATCGGACGGATGAACACCTGGTAGGTGTGATTCTGTTGGTTGACCGATTCGAGGGGACCGCGCAGTCGCATGGTCTTCGGATTCTGCGGATCCACGTCGGCTACCAGAAATGGTTTGACGGTCACGGCTGGGGGGGTGACCGTGAGATTCGCGGTGTTCGAGGCTCTAAGATTGAAGTCCAGCGTCAGATGCGCGGGAATACCCGGCGCGATTATGAGGGCACGGCGATGATCAAATGTAACGGCAACGTCGAGCGTCGTGACTGGTTTGCCCTGGGCATCACGGATATTGGCCACAGGGACGGAAAGCGCGTTGCCTATCGCGTCTTCCACTTGGAGATCGGCCGTTGAAAAATCGAGCCGCATACGGGCAGAGGTATAAGTGCCTGACGGGATCGTGGCGGCTGTAAAGAACTCCGTCAGCTCCACATAGTCGGCAAAATTGATCCGCGTGGTCAGCGGCAGCGTTTCGACCACCGTGCCATCCTGCCTGGTCAAAGTGAGGGATTGCACATCCACGGCATAGGAGAGAAAATCGCCCGCTGCATCCGTCACACTGATCAAGGCCTGCCCCGTGTTGGCGGTCGGCGCGCCAGATCCGCCCGTCCCACCGCCACTACAACTGACGAAGGAGAGGGTTGTTAATAGGGCGCAGAGCAAAACCTGCGATGTTGTTCTCCTCCTGCGTTGTCCTGCGACTGGTTCCTGGGTGTTCATATGCATGGCGATGATCTCCTTGGACTAACAAACCTTCGGAACCACCACACTCGACAAACGCAATCTAAATTGACGGTTGACGACCATTTGGCGCAACAAATGATGAACTTAGTATCCGACACGAACCTGACAAGCCAGGTTATGCGTCTTGTGAGTTCGACTTTTGATGGAATGTCGGTTCCTCATCTTCAAAATAATAGACCCCGACTCCGACACGTTTGTGTCCCGTTCCGCACACTGCGGGATTGACATCTCTATCTCGCTGTGACAGCCAGCCATCTAGTTTTTCAATAAGCGCTTGTGCCTGTTCAGCGGATAGACGTTGAAACTCCTGTACAGCTTCCACTGGCACGTTGTCATACATGACCTTGCGTTGGTATCGCGGAACGGCCTCCGCATCGAGATTATGGGCGATCGTGGCGATGAGGTCCGCAGTATCCGCTCCCAAGATTTGGAGTTTATCCGTTGCACTCTGTTGCGGCACATACGAGCGCGCTTGTAAACGAATGCGACCGTCCATTATCTTGCCCACAGCTCCAACTCTGAGCAGCTCATCCAACATCGCTCTGACAGGCAAATCTCCGCTGTAACGGTGAACCAAGGCTCCGAATGATCCCTTTTTACCTTCGATTGGCAAGGCAAGAGGATTACCGCCTTTGTCGTGAAATTCTTTGTCCCGAACCCACCCAGCGATAACTCGAGCCGCACGGTTGTATCGATCCGTAGCTTCCTGATTCTGCACGTCGGTGGTGGCCATGATACTTCTCACCTCCTTGCGCGGCAGGCCGGTGAGAATCGAGACTCGTGAGTGTGTTTGTTTCCTTCCCGGTAGAGTGAACTCCTCGGCAGCCACACGAACGTAAACGTGACGAGCTACCGTGCACAACGCATCGCAGGGAATACCGTGCCGCAGCAGAATGCGTACCAGAGGGCGCAGTAGCACGGTCACTGATGCGAGGATAAGCTGGACGGGGCGCCTCATATTGGGCAAAATAGCCCAAATATTTACTGTTGTCAAGGAATTCTTTTTCAAGTCAAAAATGCCCCTCGTCAGGCTGTCCTTCTAGCCAGCCGCCACGGCGACTACCGCGATCACTAGAGCATACGGTCAGGCCGTTGCTACTGCAGAACTCTTATATAGGACATATGATCCGAGAAGTTCGAGACTGCATGAATGTTTGCGTTTAGGCCGGTAGATTCATGGAGTTATTAGGACAGCCAGCTTGCCTAATATTCGGAAATGCACTGATCCTGAATACGTGAAATGGGAGCGAACTCTGGCGTGAAGAAACGCTTCAGCCTCGGAAAGAATCAATCGATATTCCAGGAGTGTGGTGGACTGCAAACACAAGGCGAACGGCCCGGCATAGGGCAATAGCCTTTCCTGTGTCTTCTTCTCGATCGTTTATTGCTCTCAAGGCACTTGTCCACCCTTCTTTCGAAGTAAGCGCAACTCTGCGGCCTACATACAGAAAACCGTTCGATATCCTGGCGAGAGGGATCGAAAGTAGGAAATGGGGTGGATGACGGGTATCTAAGAACCCTTCCAGAAAACCCTTTTCCAGCGCCAACTTCCAGGGAGTTGTAGCAGAATTGTAGACGAAACGTGTAGCACCACTGTAACTCGGTTGGCAACCCCTCTTTCGTGTCCCCTAGTAAAGTCAGGCCCAAAAAAATTGGTAATGTCAGGCCTAATTTGCTCTTTA
>DATNCR010000219.1:0-6497 GCA_035607135.1 Nitrospiraceae bacterium | reverse complement strand
TCGACCAATTCTTGGTAGACGTGTGGGTCGACGTTCCAATTGTCCAGCTCATACTCGAAATCGTACGCGATCTTCTTCAAGTCCACCTGCTGCGGATCGTAGATGAACTCATAGGCTGTCCCCGGGCCGGTGATACGGACACCATACTCATGCGGCCTGCTGTAGTAGGGACTGAAGCGCTGCAGCCAGAATTTCCCGGTGGACTCAGGTGGCGGCAGATGAAACAACGACGGAAGTAAGTCGATCTGGCGCCGGTAGTCCTCATCCGTTTCTCCAGGAAACCCGAGCAAGATATTCCAGGATACCGCGACATGATAGTAGTAGCTCCACTTGAGGGAGATAATATTCTGAATCGGCGTGACACCCTTATCCATCGCGCGCAGCTGATTGATACTCAGACTCTCCAGCCCCGGCTGCATGCATTTCACGCCCCCGGCAGCAAGTGTCCGAATCTGGCTCTTCTGTAGGTTGCTTTTGGTTTCGATGAACACGTCGAGATCGCAATGATCAGCTGCAAACCTTCCAAACAAGGCTTCGATGTAGTGCATGTCGATGATGTTGTCCACCAGTCGGAATCGGGTGGTGTCGTATCGGCTCGACAGGAAGGCCATCTCGCGTGCCACCTGCTCCGACGATTTGGCGCGGAATTTCATGTTCTGCGCGTTCAACCCGCAGAACGTGCAGTGATGCTTCTCACCCCACCAGCAGCCGCGTGACCCCTCGTATAACAGGATGCGATCAAGCCCACGGGCTGTTTCGCCAAGTTCAGCAAGCAGGTGATAGTAGTCGTCATAATCCGGCGGACCAGTGTTCGTGAAATCCGAAAAGAGAGTGTCGTTCGGTACGAACTTAATCTGGTCACCTTGCCGGTACGTGACTCCATTAGGAACTCGTTCACCCTTCCCGTCTAGGATCGTGCGGACTAAAGCCGGGAATGTCTCTTCTCCCTCACCGATGACGACGTGATCGATGAAGGGAAATGCTCGGAAATATTCCAACCCCATCTCACCGTCGTAATTCGCTCCACCGAAGACGATCGTTACGTCGGGATAGAGATCCTTGATGAGCTTCGCCATCGTCAGGCTCGCGACGTTTTGATCGAACGTGGACGTGAAGCCGACAATCCTATACTGCCCCCAGTCGATTGCGGTGAGAGCCCAGGTCAAGAATTGTGGCGCCACCCTTGACGCCATGTCTTCGAAGAACGAGACTGGATGGCCGCTCTCCTTGGTGATTTGCTCGAACACCGGCTTAAACAGACGTGGATATTCAGTACGCTTCGGATTGTCGCGGAACAAGAGGTATGAAAAAATCCATTCGCCGAACAACGCCCGTTTCTCGCAAATTATTTCATAGAGGGGTACGCCGATCTTGGAAGCAAATCGTACGTTCAGATGATGGCAGTCGACCGGGGTCCCCTTCGACTTGAGCAGCGCGGAGAGTGTGCCCAGCTGGATCGAGGGAAACTTCGAGTAGCTGAACGGCATATTGACGAGCGCTACCTTGGCCTTGTCACTCATCTGTTTCCTCGTGGATCCATGACGCAACCGTCCGACTCGCGGCTAGCCGGCAACCGCGCGAAACGGTTCGAACTCGCGATCGGCTTTGGCTGCCATGTAAAAATCACTCTCCGTCAGGCCATTGATCTTGTGGGTCCAAATCTCGACCTTGCACTTGCCCCAGGCGAGATAGAAATCGGGATGGTGGCCTTCTGCCTCTGCCACGGCTCCCACCTTGTTCACGTAGGCCAAGGCCAAGGCGAAATCCTTGAACGTATACAAACGCTCAAGATGGCCGACCTGGTTCAGTGACCACCCGCGCCCCAGCTCTTTCAGGAGAGCCTGCGCACGATCCGACGGGACTGGAGGTACGCCGCCGCGGCAAGGGATACATTTGTTATCAGCAAGGCTCATGGCACCACCTCCTGTATGAACATCACAGCCTGTGTGTCGACTCTATCTAGAACAAGTATTCTAAAGGGGCTACGCGAAGAAGGGCAAGGTGGGAATTAGATAATGAGTGGTTACTCAGCCCCATCAACTGCGCCGCCCGAGCGGGCCACGTCTTCCATCTTAATCTTTCCCGGGTTGAATTTGGCTGTTGCAGTCGCCATCCGGGCGAGCGCTTCATCAAATGAGAGAGGAGAGGCATCCTTAGGCCGGAACCGAATTGGGTTGACGCGAGCAACGACAAAGCTCTTGAGATATGGACTCGTCAGGCCTTTGGCTTTCAGCGCCTCAACTTGCTGGACGATCTGATCGTCCAGCGCCAGCACAGTCTTTGCCCGTTCCTGCCGCAGTTCAATTGCTGTGCGCATTGGTTTCTTCAGAAAGTCGTCCACCCGCTTCAACAGCGGATGGTAGGCCCCGCCGCTGAATCTCGGTCGTGTTTCATAGCACAGGCCGAGAGTGATAAATGCCGGCTCCTCGAATTCCAAAGAATAGGTCTCTTCCGTCGTATCATCGAGCCGAGCCAGTTCCTTGTACATGCGAATGACTTCGAGCGATTTTTCGCGCAGATTATGTGCTTTCTCGGTATTCATTGCGAGAATCTGATAGGCCGCAGCAGCTTCCGGCATCACAATCGCGACGATGGTCTTCGCCCCCAACGTCTTCATCGCCGAGAGCCGATGGTTGCCATTGGGAGTCCAGTACTTCTCGACCTGGTCACCCTTTGGCGCCCGGACCGTAATGATTGGGTCGAGAAACCGCCCGATCTTTCCGATCACGAGTTCTAGCTTGCGAACATGCGTGTCGGAGAGGTTACGTTGAAAGGGGGTCGGCTCAACGAGTTCGATCGGCAAGGCTGCCAGCACCACCCAGCGTCCGCCATAGGGCTCCCGATAGATTGCAAGAACCTTCCCGCGGTCACCCTCGATCGCTCGATGCAGTTCGGCAACCTCCGCCGAAGGAGCCGCAGTTTGGAGTTCAGTCGAGGCCAAACCGGTCGACGTCCGAGCAGGTTGACGACGACGTCGCGCGCCACCGGCGGCACCACGGACTTTGGGTTGCTTCCCAGGCATCGCTCAGTATGGTAGGGAAGGAGAGGAAGAAAAGAAAGCCCCGATTCTCATCCAACTAGACACACGATGAACCAATCATCCATCACTGACCCACGCATGCAATCAGCCACGCAGAAGATTGGATGGTTCACGGCTGTCTGTGTTCTCGTGAGCAACATCATCGGCGGAGGTATTTTCTCTACGACGGGATTTATGGCGCGGGACCTGGGTGACCCATTACTGATTCTCCTCTTGTGGTTCGTCGGAGCACTTTTTGCTCTCGGTGGTGCCATGGTCTACGGAGAACTGGGAGCCGTCCTCCCTCATGCGGGAGGGGATTATGTCTATCTGCGAGAGGCCTA
The DNA here is from genome assembly GCA_035607135.1 of Nitrospiraceae bacterium. GTDB lineage: Bacteria > Nitrospirota > Nitrospiria > Nitrospirales > Nitrospiraceae > Palsa-1315. Next base: position 3,134 of record DATNCR010000219.1, on the reverse strand, counting down.
TGGGCCGCTCGTGGCTTTCCTGAGCGGATGGACCTCTTTCACGATCGGTTTTGGTTCGGCAGTCGCGGCTTCGGCCATCAGTTTTTCGTCCTATGCGCTCAGAGTCATTCCGATCGGAGACGAGCAGGGATGGCTCGCGAAGAGTCTCTCGCTCTCTCTCCTATGGGTCCTGACCCTCGTGCATTGTCGAGGTGTTGGAGCAGGCGGTCGCATGCAATTACTCTTGACGACCACAAAAGTGGTCGCCATTGGAGGATTGATTCTCGGCGGATTATGGATGGTGGCGGGCCACGGGGAGACACTCGTGGCCCGGCCCACTGTGCAACAGCCGACACTTGGAGCGTCCGCCATCGCCCTCGTGATTGTAACCTACTGCTATCTGGGGTGGAACGTTGCGGGCTACATCGCCGGCGACATCGTCGACCCCCAGCGAACGTTGCCCAGGATTTTGATCGGGGGCACGGCCTTCGTCGCCGTGCTCTATTTGCTGCTCAATGTGGTCTATCTGTCAGCATTATCGATTGCAGAGCTGGCCCGAGAACCGGTCATACCGGTCGCGGAGAAGGCAGCCGCGGCTTTGTGGGGGCCGCAGAGCGGACGATTGGTCGCGGGCATACTCTGTCTCTCCATCGCAGGAGCGGTAAGCGCCATGACCTGGGCAGGTCCCCGTGTGTATTGGGCCATGGCGCGTGACGGCATAATCAGCCCTTGGCTTGCCCAGCTCCATCCCCGCACCGCAGTACCGGTTCGCGCCATCGTCTTCCAAAGTCTTTGGGCATCGCTGCTTATTCTGAGCGGGACCTTCGAACAACTCCTTGTCTATAGCGGCCTCGTTCTCTCGCTGTTTATGGCCTTAACCCTCTCCACGATCTTCCGTCTTCGTCGTGCAGGGATCGTGGACCCCCGCCAATACCGCACTCCACTCTATCCATTCTTACCAGCAGCCCTTGTCATCGGAGCCTCCACGTTGGTCATCTATAGTCTCGTCCAACGACCTGCAGAATCGCTGTACGGTGCAGCGACCGTCCTGAGTGGAATTCCGCTCTACTATGTTTGGCGCAAACGGCACATTCTTTCCCGGGGCAAATCCTGACGAGGCTCGTCACAATGTTTCCCATCTATGCGGTCGCGAGTGAGTTATCGAGTTCGGAGGCTGGTCGTACAGCGAGGGATTGAACGCAACAGCGACGACATTGGAGGAGACGTCCACGGAACCGAAAACAGAACGGGCGACCCTGCACTAAGGTGGGAGGTCGCCCGTGTGTGGCGCTTAGGACGCCAGGTCAGCTATGTAAAATTGTCTCGGCCCAGCCAGAACTGAGGCCCGCGCGACAGTCAGTGCATTGGACAACTGATCGGGGGAGAACGATTATACCCAGGTGCTTGTGTTCCTCACGCCAGCGCCGAGTTCTCCATCATTCAAGCAGGCTTGTATTCTAATAGTCTTTGGTGCCGTTACGGCACAGCCAGTGGAGAACCGGCTAGCATGACCGATCAGCAGCCCGCCCTCGAGTCGGCGGGCCTGTATGGCCAGGTGGAGTCAGGTCGTCCATCGCTACCCTCCTCTCTTGAGAAAGTTTGCGGGGGGTACCCGTCGACAGCCGCGGGTCCTATCCGGTCCCCCTGAGCGACTGAATAAATGGGCCGTAGATTCCTCTTACGCCCATTAGAAAAACGTGTCAATGGGGAAACCAATTTACCGCGAATTGGCTTGTAAGCATAAAACATACCGACTGAAAAGGCCGAATCCCAGTGAAGTGCTTTTGGAGAATACAACCGTAATTGCCGAAGCGACAGGGTTCGATCCCACGCTGGAGCAAGATTGTCTCCACTACCATAGCTTGATAGAGAAAGTGGAAGAAGAATGGTGCCACGAGCGCTCCCACTTCATGATGCACAAACAAGTCGTCCTTTCTATTTATCGTTGGAAATGTGTAGAAAGAAGTTGTGAACGGTCGTCCTGCTCTCATGGAGAGCAGGACCTCAAATTCTTTCATCTGAATAAACGGTTGTGCCGCCATATTGTCTGATACTCACCCGTGAATGCGAGTAATGAGCGTCGATCGGGTCGCATTCGCATATGAGGCGCTTCCCGGAGTTCGCCACTCACGAAAACACATTAGTCCGAGAAAAAATATGCGGTACGCATCACCTAGCGGTGTTTCGACCCTTGCGCTTTTTCGATTCACCGGGCATAGTGCGGGCCAGGCGTACACCGTGTAGGGAGGTTTTCAATGGCAAATCGACTCGTTGTCGAAGCGCTCGGCACATTCTGGTTGGTCTTTGCCGGCTGCGGGAGTGCACTCCTGAGCGCCGGTATTCCGCAACTCGGCATTGGGATCGTTGGGATTGCCCTCGCCTTCGGGGTGGCCGTGGTCACGAGTGTGTACGCCTTCGGCCATATATCAGGCTGTCATATCAACCCCGCCGTCACCATCGGCCTCCTGCTCAGCAAGCGGTTCCCCGCGCACGAGGTCCCCGGCTATATCGCTGCCCAAGTGATCGGCGGGATTCTGGGGGCCGGGGTGCTCTATCTCATCGCTAGTGGGAAGGCCGGCTTCGTCCCCGGTGGTTTCGCCTCCAACGGCTACGGCGACCATTCACCAGGTGGCTATTCGATGCTGGCTGGTTTCTGCATGGAAACAGTTTTTGCCTTTTTTTTCCTCCTAATCATTCTAGGCTCTACGGACAGCCGGGCGCCGCAGGGCTTCGCGCCACTGGCCATCGGTCTCGCCGTGGCATTGATCAATTGGGCCGGGATCCCGGTGACGAATCTCTCCTTGAACCCGGCGCGCAGCACCGCCACCGCCGTGTTTGCCGACGGGTGGGCGCTGCAACAACTCTGGCTCTTCTGGGTGGCGCCGATCCTGGGAGGTGCCGTAGCTGGTGTGGTATATCCCTTCATTGCCGGCAGCCCGCCCAGCCCCGCGAAGCGCTAGGGGTGGCCCGGGTCTGGCAAGGGCAGGACGTCTTGGGCGCAGCGAAACCCGACGTTGGGTTCGTGCTCGGTCGGATCGGCCTTGGTGCGGAAGGACGACCGCAACCGATAGGGCGTGTTGATGTAGGAGCCGCCCCGCTGCACCTTCGTCGTTCCCTGGAGCGGGCCCCGCGGATTGACGGTGGGATTCGTCGTG
>DATNCR010000077.1:0-3960 GCA_035607135.1 Nitrospiraceae bacterium | reverse complement strand
CCACCTCATGCGCGATGGTGTCCGTGAAGAGGCCGGCCCTGAACAGGTCGGCCTCTTCATTTTCACTTACTTCTCAACCTTGGCAAACCGACTATCAACGTAATAGGCGGTAGCCGGCTCTTTCGTGTTGTCAGTGTCAGTCAGGATAGCGACACCGTTCATCAATGGCGGCTCTTCGACAAATGCCAGTTTGTAGTCTTCGTAGATATTCCGTTCTTCACTGACCCATCCACAAAAATCGCTTGGCCAGTCTTGAACCTAATCTTTTTGCCGAGACTCACCTTACCCGGATCATTGGCGAAGGTAATGTACAGCCTGGCTGGATAATCATCACCGGTCTTACAGGTCATATCGCTGATGTTTCAGAATATACTCAACCTTCCATCGTCAGCCGACAATCAGGTATTCCTTGGGATCGATGTTGACAGCTTTGGTGCAATCACCACGGCAATGGCAATTTCCCCGGTATTCGAGTGAGTCGGCATGGCTGTCTCAGACACAGGACTGGGCATTGCAATCTCGCAGGGTATCACGGGGGCTTCCTTTCATGGCTGTCAATGTCGTGTCCTATGAGATTGGCCGCTGCGTCATTGGCTTTGTTACGTGAACCACAGCCGATCATGAACGCACGTATCCCATGCATCACATAACAGTTACGGGGCGTGCAGCTATCGATGGGGAGATGGATTTACGGAAACGCCACTGGTCACGCTGGTGACCATTCTGGTGGAGTCTACGGAGACAGCCTGAATGAGAGGGATCATATACGCCTAGAGGTTGGGCATCCGCACGGCTGTAGCGGCTCCATTCAAGGCCTCGCCGGCTGTCCCCCACCCTACCGACGCAGAAGGGCATCTTTTCTGTATCGCACGCTCCTTTTCGGGAAACACCGGGCAGGAAGGACAGGTATCGCCATGGTATTCGGCAACATCCCGGGTTTGTGAGGCTTGCGAACCGGCGCATCCAAAACCGATGAAGAATATGACAAGTAGACCAATGCGCATAGGAACCAATGCAAAGAATGATGACGATATCCTTCTTGTCGGTTGATTCAAAGGGACCTGTAGGGGGATTTTGCTAGAAGGGGATCATTCCCACTGATGGTTACTGACATCACGATCCATGTCAAGTCGGCTGAAGGCACGCTCAAACGGATCGATCACTCCGTCACGGTTCTTGTCGAGCTCTTGAAAGTGGTCGTGGAGGATCTCACCTGTCTGGGGATTTGGCGCTCGACCAGCTCGGCGATCACGGCTGGGGTTATACCGTTGCGGCTGCTCGAGCATTCCATGGTACGAAAGGTCTGGTTTAGGCTGGACGATAACCGGTGGACGCCATTTTACCCCTGCTTTCCTATGGCGACGGATCTTTCGGGGAGCCCTATCGGAAGGCGTTTGACCCTGTGCGACTACAGCCACAGGCTTGCTCGATTCAGTCCTAGCCGGTTGCTTGGGACCTGCTTTGGATAGGGCTGTCGAATCTTGGCTATCGGGCGAGGGTGGCTTAGCGACTGGCGGCTTGGCATCCTTCTTCGACTTGGCAGAAGCAGCCAGCACGAGTGGCTCTAATTCGCTGAAACCACCAAGGGTCACGAGGACGCCTGCCAGGAGAATCCGACATATGTATGAACGTGACGCCATCATTCCCTCGGCTGACTTCTCTAGAATCATTCAAGTGTACCAGGCCTTATAATGACTCACAGGCCGCTGATTCTTGGAGAGAATTCCTACACCTGTCAGCTGACCTCCCGACTATCTAGGTACCTGTCAGGGTCATGGATTGCGCAAGATCGCGCGCCCTGAATTTGCCTATTTTTGCATATTTGGACAGGCTCCTAGTTGTCAGGAAGGCCCTGGTTCCCGTAGTCTATGATGAGGAGGCCCTAATGGACGAACCCAACCGACTGACCAAGACAAAGGAGCAGTGGGCCAAGGCCCGCCGTGGAGGTGAAGAGCGGGAAGTGTTTTACGAGGGAGATGATCGGTTACCTCCGGGACAACACCTCGTCGAGACCTTTCCCGTGCTGGATCTGGGATTTAAGCCTGAAGTCCTCTTGACCGAATGGACCCTTACCATCGGTGGATTTGTGACCAACCCCGTCACCTGGACATGGGAGCAATTCCTGGCGCAGCCCCAGTTCAAAGACGTCTCGGACTTTCACTGTGTGACGAGTTGGAGCCGATTCGACAACGAGTGGGAAGGGGTCAGCTTCAAACACATTCTGTCCGTGGTGAAGCCACTCTCTTCGACGAAATTCGTCCTCTTTAAATCATTCGACGACTACACGACGAATTTGCCGATTGAAGCCTGCGACGCTCAGGACGTGCTCCTGACCTACAAATGGAACGGCAAACCCCTCACAAAAGAACACGGAGGCCCGGTCCGTGTGATTGTCCCAAAGCGCTATGCCTGGAAAGGCGCCAAGTGGGTGAAAGAGATCACCTTTTTGGATAAGGATATAAAGGGGTTCTGGGAAGTGCGAGGCTATTCGAACAGCGCGCTCCCCTGGGAGAATGATCGATATGGGTGAAACCGTCTAGCCGACCTGCGCCCTCCGTCCCTCCATCGACAAGAACTCAGGACACAAAGCTTCGTGCACTCGCTGGGACGACATGTATCAATCCACTAAGGAGCAGGGCTCTTTTTTGTCATGAACGAGATGCTCGTCACCATACGCAAAGTGGAGTTCTGGCCGGTGGATGTGCCCATCACCGATCCCTTCGTCGTTGCTACCGGCGCACGAACAATGGCGGAGAATGTCTTCCTGCGTGTAACCTTGGCGAATGGTGCACGAGGGTATGGCGAAGCGGCGCCGTTTCCGGAAGTCGGAGGAGAAACTCGCGAGAGCTGCCTTAGAGTACTTCACCAACTGGGCAAAGCCATCCTTGGTCGCTCAGCCGCAGACTATAAGGAGATCGGGCTGGGGCTGTCTGAACAGGCGCTAACTCATCCTGCCGCACGTTGTGGTCTCGAAACCGCCGTCATTGATGCCTATTGCCGCGTCTCGAACATCCCGATGTGGCAACTCTGGGGTGGCGCGGATGTGCGAGCGCGAGAGACAGACATCACGATTCCCATTGCCGACCTTGACAAGACCGTCGCCCTCGCGCGTGGATGGTATGCGAAGGGGTTTCGCCTCTTCAAAATGAAGGTCGGGAAAGATGTCGAGAGCGATATCAGACGTCTGGAAGCCGTCCATCGCACATTCCCAGGAATCTCGTTTATCGGCGATGCCAACCAGGGCTTTTCTCACAAGGACTGCCTGAGATTCACACAGGGTGTCACGGCTTGTGGAGCAAAGATGGTGCTGCTTGAACAACCGGTTGTGCGAGAGGACCTCGACAGCATGGCGGCGATCCGTCAGGAGACTGGCATCCCCGTTGCGGCGGATGAGTCGGTCCGCTCGCTCGCGGACGCGCAGGAGGTTGTTGCCCACAAAGCCGCTGATTACATCAATATCAAGACTATGAAAACCGGCGTTGCCGAAGCCGTGGAGATTGCCTCCTTCACCAAAGCGTCCGGCCTCAAGCTGATGATCGGCGGGATGGTCGAAACACGTATCGCGATGGGCTGCTCTTTTAGTCTCGTCCTGGGACTCGGGGGCTTCAATATACTCGACCTCGACACCCCGCTCTTACTGGCCGGTGACCCCGTTACAGATGGCTACCGATATGAAGGGTCACACCTGCAACCCTGGTCAGGCCCCGGCCTCGACATGCACGCAGCACCTTCCCCGGACGTCACCACCATCGAATAATTCAACCGCTCGCTTCATCACACTTCTTACAGTTCAATGTCTCTCCGAGATGTTGTCCCCGGCCCTCCGCCGTCAAAACCCAGGGCCGATTGGTCATCGGCGGCTGGTGACGCACGTGCTGACCATGACCACATTGGAGATCAGCCACCCAATCGCCATGCTCATCCAGATGATAGCCGACAATGATTTGATGCATGCACGAA
>DATNCR010000309.1:0-15257 GCA_035607135.1 Nitrospiraceae bacterium | reverse complement strand
GCCCTTGCCGAACATTTGGAGTTCGCACAGAAAACAGAGTTGCTGCAGCTTCACATCGCTCAGGAGTCCATGGGGTTCCGCATGATGCAGAACATAGAGGAGGAGAGCCCGGTCGACCGTAATCTGATGAGGTGTCCGCATGCCGGTCGTCGCTCGTTCTGCTGCCTGTAAAAGGGTGCACTATATCCAGCTCAGGAGATCTCCGTCAATTCATGCCCCTGTCGTCCCTCGCGCAGGACACCCCTTGACCGGTTACGCAGTTTCGTCTTTAATGAGATGCATCGGAGGTCGACCATGGCACAGAAGCACGTCAAGGAAATGCAAGCCCTGGTCGAACATCTGGGCAAGCACCAACTCAAACTTACCCGTCAACGTGAGTTGATTCTGAACGCCTTCCTCCGGCAAGAACACATTACCGCGGAAGCCATGTATCACCAGCTGGCAAAGTCCGATCCTCATCTCGGACTCGCGACGATCTACCGAACGCTCAATCTGTTCTGCGATGCCGGCCTCGCACAAGCCCGGCACTTCGGCTCTCAGACGAAATACGACAACGTCTCGCACAAGGGTCACCACGATCACCTCATCTGCACCGGCTGCGAAAAGATTGTGGAATTTGAGAACGAGGAGATTGAGCGACTCCAGGAAGAAGTGGCGACTCGGAACGGCTTCACCATCAAAACCCACCGACTTGAACTCTATGGCCTCTGTGCTCGTTGCCGCGATTGACGCGCCCCGGTTGTTCTAGTATAATTTTGATACAGCTTATCAATTTCAATTCCATAAGGATCTTTTCATGCCCTTCGTATGCTCGCTGCTCATGTTGCGCCGGACTATTCTCTCGAGCCTATTTCTGTGTTTCGCCGTAGGAATCTTCGTATCTTCCCTCGCAGCTGCCGAGACACTCACGATCTACTCCGGCCGCTCGGAGCGCCTCATCAAGCCGGTCCTTGACGTCTTCACCGCAAACACCGGCATTCATATCGAACTCTTGTCCTCTGGCACGACAGAGTTGGTGAACCGGCTGAAAGCTGAAGGGGATCGCACGTCGGCAGATCTCCTGATCACCAACGATGCCGGAAGCTTGGAACTGGCCCGGACAGCCGGCCTCCTCCATCCCTTGAATATGCGGGAAATTGATCGGGCCATTCCGCCGCAGTTTCGCGCATCGGATAATGCCTGGGTGGGGCTCTCAGGACGATTCTGGATCGTGGTGTACAACCGCACGATGGTGCAGCCGGACCAAGTGACGTCGCTCCTCGATCTCGCCGATCCGAAATGGAAAGATAAGATTGCGATCCCAAATTCTGGCAGTGAGTATTTACAAGCCGGCGTATCGGTCATCCTCGCCACCTATGGCCAGGAGAAGACCAGGCAATTCCTGCAAGGTCTCAAAACGAATGCCGACACCCAGGTCTACCAGAAAAGCTCGCAGATCGTGGAGGCCGTCGCCAAGGGACAAATCCCGCTGGGTATCGTGAATCACTACTACGTCTATCGACACCTGGCCACACAGCCCGACGCACCGCTCGCCGTGGTGATGCCGGATCAGCAAGAGGGGGGTATGGGGGCCATCATGAACGTCGCTGGCGCCGGCATCATCAAATCAACCAAGCACCTCGAGAGCGCCAAGTTGCTCGTAGAATTCTTGGTCGCTCAAGCGGGGCAGAAATTGTTTGCGGATCTCAACAAGGAATATCCTCTCCATGCTGGCGTGAAAACGGATCCGGCGCTCGTGGAACGAAAGAATTTCCGCGCCGCACTGGTCCCCCTCACCAAGCTGGCTGAACTGCGCGAACCCACTCTCACACTGATTGAACAAGTGGGGCTCCGGTAGCACGAAGGGACCCACCGTGAGCACGATTCGTCAACAGCTTGCTTCACCGCTGCAGCTCCTCGTCTTGGCCAGTGCCGGAATTCTCCTACTCCCGCTTGGCTACGTCACCGCACTAGCCCTCTCGGCCGACCCAGCCGTCTGGAGCCGCTTGTGGGCGACTCGCATTCCCGAGTTGCTGTTTAATACCGTCTCGCTGGCTGCCAGCGTGGCGGTCATTACGCTGGTCCTGGGTGTTTCAACCGCCTGGCTGGTCACACGCGTGGAATTTCCCGGTCGCAGGATCTGGGAAGGCGCCTTGGTCCTGCCGTTGGCGATGCCGACATATGTGCTGGCCTATGTCTTCTCCTACCTATTGGGATTCGGCGGTCCTGTCGAACATCTCTGGCAATTGGTGGCCGGTCCACAAGCCAGAATCTTTTCCCCCCATAGTTATTGGGGCGCGACACTCGTGATGGCCTTGGATACGTTTCCTTTCGTCTATCTCTTGAGCCGCAGCGCCCTCCTCAGTATGAACGTGTCGTTCGAAGAGGTGGCACGGACCAGCGGTGTCTCTCGTCTTTCGACCCTCTGGCGCGTGACGCTGCCACTGATGCGTCCCTCAATTGCCGCAGGAGTCGCGCTCGTCATCCTGTACGTCGTGTCTGACTTCGGTGCGGTGTCATTGCTTCGCTACCAAACGCTCACCTATGCCGTGTTCCAGCAGATGACAGGACGGTCCGACAATACCGCAGCGAGTATCTTGAGCCTCCTGTTGGTCGTGTTCGCACTGATTTTTCTGATCACCGAACGGTGGTTCCGACAACGGAGCCGGTTTTATCAAACCACCGGCCGTTACCGGGCTCCGCAACGGCAACGGTATGGCTGGCTCGGCACCCTTGCTGTGACCGGCTATCTCGGGCTGATTGTCGGCGCAGCCTTCATACTCCCGACCGCGCTCTTGATTCAATGGAGCCTGTCGCCTGAAGCACAAGCGACCGTCGACAGTCGGTTCTTTGGTTTCATCTGGAACAGCGCCATCCTGGCCGCCGGTGCCGCCACCGGCGGCGTGTTGATCGGCCTGCCGCTCGCATACCTCGCCAGCCGCCGCCCGACGATGCTGAACCTCAGCTGCCTGCAAGCTGCCTATGCCGGCTATGTGCTCCCAGGACCGGTGGCGGCACTGGCTGTCCTTGTCCTCTTCACCAAACTGGCCCCGGTGTTCTACGGCTCGGTACTGATCCTCATCGTGGCCTATATCATCCATTTTCTTCCGGCCGGGCTCCAATCGCTGGAGCCAGCGCTCCAACACATGTCGCCGAATTTGGAAGAAGTCTCACGTACGCTTGGCCTTGGAATACGGGAGACCTGGCGACGAGTGACGTTGCCGCTCATCCAGAATGGATTTGTCGTCGCCTGGGTCTTGATGTTCCTACAAACCATGAAGGAATTACCTGCGACGCTTTTGTTACGACCGGTGGGGTTCGACACCCTGGCTATTCGAGTCTGGATGGAAGCGAGCGAGGAGTATTTTCAGCTCGCCGCTCCCTCCGCACTGCTCATCGTCTTACTGAGTCTTCCGGCACTGGCCTTGTTAGTCTCAAAAGATTGGCGCGCCGCCTAAAGGGAGGAACGTTGACTCCGTGACCTCAGACCATTCCACCAGACCAATCCCCTCCCTGAAGTCTACATTCCAGGGCAACCTTTATACACCTGCCTCCTCGGTCTTGGAACTGCGCGAGGTGTCCTGCGCCTACGAAATTGGACGCCCCGCGGTCCAGGGAATTTCATTCGCGGCACGAGAAGGGGAAATCCTCTGCCTGCTCGGCCCTTCAGGATGCGGGAAAACGACGATTCTGCGTGCGATTGCGGGATTTGAACCGGTTCGCTCCGGCCAACTGTTCTTGTCGGGCCAACTCATGTCGTCGCCGGACGTGATGATCCCGACGGAGAACCGGCGCGTCGGGATGGTCTTTCAAGAATATGCCCTATTCCCTCACTTGCGCGTGCAGGACAACATCGCCTTTGGGCTCCGCCATCTCGTTCGGAGCGAACGCACGTCACGGGTCCAGGGTATGCTGCGGCTCACTGGGCTGGAGGGATTCGAGCGGCGGTATCCGCACGAATTATCAGGCGGCCAGCAACAGCGTGTGGCGCTGGCTCGTGCCCTCGTCCAGGATCCCGTCGTGCTGCTGCTCGACGAGCCATTCAGCAATTTGGACCCTGACATGGCGGGACGCATGCGCCAAGAGGTACACGACCTCCTGCGCCGGACAAAAACCACGACCTTACTCGTGACACACGACCACGACGAAGCCTTTGCCATGGCCGATCGCATTGCCGTCCTCAACCAAGGCCGCTTGGAGCAATTCGATACCCCGGAAATGATGTACCACATGCCGGCCACACCCTTCGTGGCGGACTTTGTCGGTCAGGCAGACTTTATTCCTGGGACTGTTTCCCAGGGCATGGTCCATACCGAATTGGGAGAGTTTCCTGACACGCTCGAATGCAAGGATGGCACTGCCGTGGTCGTCATGATTCGGCCGGACGACATTCACCTCATCCCCACGAAAGACGCCCGCTCGCGCATCCTCTCGCGCCAGTTCCGTGGCTCGGAAAATCTGTACGCGGTCAGTCTCCCATCCGGCCAAATCGTCCATAGCAGTCAAGGCTCCACCAGCGTCTATCAGGCAGGGACTTCGGTGGAACTTCGTGTCATGGCGACCCATACCGTGCTCTTTCGGCGAGAGGATTGTCCCGGAGAGGTGTCCACGATGGTTCGATCAATCGCAGGAGAGCATTGACAGCCTTTTTCACGATCTGGCATTGATAGACCCTCACGACGGTCTCCTGCCCTACCGATCCGTGAATCACTCAGTGAAAGTGAGGCCTCGCCATGAACGCGTTACAAACCGTGATCGATTATGGAATCATCGGGTTCCTGCTGGCTCTCAGCGTCTGGACAGTGGCCATTGCAGTAGAACGGTGGCTCTTTTACCGCCGTGTCGATCTGGCTCAGTATCCCAACAGCGTGGGGTTGGAAATGGCTCTGACCAAACATCTGGTCGTCATCGGCACAGTGGCCGCAAACGCCCCCTATATAGGTTTGCTGGGTACCGTGCTGGGTATCATGCTCACATTCCATACCATGGGCACCTCCGGCACCATGGCCGTCAATGCCATCATGATCGGGCTCAGCCTCGCGCTAAAAGCCACGGCGGTCGGATTGTTCGTTGCGATTCCCTGCGTCGTCATGAATAATGTGCTCAGACGGAAGGTGGCCGAGCTCCTCGCCCTACACAAGGAACACCATGCAACGAGACATTGATCAGATCAACGTCATCCCTCTCGTGGACGTCATGCTGGTACTGCTGGTCATCGTACTGACCACGGCCACCTTCATCAGTAGTGGACAGATTCCCGTCAATCTAGCAAAAGCGAAAGAAGTCGGTACTCGCAAAGATGCGCCTATCATCATCACCCTGACTGCCGACGGCGCGCTCTTTCTCAACGACCGCACAGTTCCCGAAGGAGGCCTCCCGGGTGCACTGACCGCGGAACCCCGGGAATCAGCGGTCGTCGTGCGGGCGGATAAAGTCACCCTGCTCGAACGATTCGTGTCCGTGGTGGATGAAGTGCGGGGATTGGGATTTCAACAAGTCAGCTTGGAGGTCATTCGTCTGTGATCGCCGCGAGGCCACATCGACCCGGAGTCCAGAAAGACGCTCACGTCCAGGGATGGCTCGTCTCCATCTTCTTGCACGGCACAGTAGCTGTCACAGCGATTCTGCTCATGAAGCAGGTCCCACTCGTGCCGCATGATGAGGCATTCACTTGGGACGTTGCTATGACGTCGCCGGGACAGCCGGTTCAACCAGCGGCAGCACCCCAGAACCAGGGTCCGACTCCGTTTGTTCCGTCGACGACCTCGACTCCCTCTCCCCCCATGCAGCAGGCTGTGCCGGCACAGACGCTGCCGCCGCCTCAGCCGCTTGTTCAACAAACGACTTCATCGATTGCTGAGGAGATCATAACCCCGGTGCTGCCTGATGTGCGCCCACCGCAACCAACAACCCACTCACAATCCGAGACTCGTACGACACCATCAGCCAAGCCAATCGCTCACAGACCTGAGACAGCGATGGTCGCCGAGTCCACATCCATTGTGAAACAAGACGAAGCACAGGAGGGAACCATTGCAGAATCTGCGGCCCAAACAGTGCCATCGAACCACCCTTCCGAAATCCCCGAACAGGCCTCACACGCTGATATGGTTCCAGCGCCAATGCAGATGGCAGCCATTTCCCCGGCACCAACGGGCGCACCGGCTAAACGCGACTTCGGGTGGCTCTCTGAAGCGATCTTACGTCGTGTGGAAGAATTGAAACGCTATCCTGCGTCAGCTCGGGTCGATCGCGCCGAGGGGAAAGTCGTCGTGAAAGCCGTGATCAACGAAGATGGGAACGTCGGCGAGGTGGAAGTCTTTCAGAGTTCGGGACACCCCGGTCTCGACAAAGCTGCGATTGACACGCTGCGGCAAGCTGCTCCGTTTCACCTACCGCGTCCATTAGGACAGCCGGGAATGACGATCAAGATTCCGATGAGTTACCGGTTGGATCGATAGGCCGCCACGGGAACGTTCCTACTGACAGAGACTGTCTCGACATACAGGATTCTCAGGCAGGCGAATCCGCTGCTTCACGCCGGAAGACACTAGGAGACGACCTTTAGCGTCGACAATGATCGCCTCGACATCCGGCAGCTGTTCGACGAGCTCCATTCCCCGCTCCGGTCCCATCACAAAGATACCTGTATCGAGCCCATCGGCCCAGACCCCTTCACGGGCAATCACCGTCACACTCTGGCAGCTGCGCGCCGGTTGTAGTGTGCGAGGGTCGAGAATATGGTGATATCGAACCCCATCCCGTTCGAAGAAGCGTTCGTAATCCCCCGCGGTAGAAATAGCTTCGTCCTGCAACTCAACCCAGGCCAGCACCGATTGATCCTCTCGTGGATGCTGAATGCCGACGGGAAACATCTTGCCATCCGGCAAGTGCCCAAATGTTTTGATATCCCCTGACAGTGCCACAACTCCGGCAATCGCGCCTGCTTCCCATAATGCCTCGACGGCTCGATCTGCCGCGAAACCCTTGCCGATCCCCCCCACATCGATCCGCATCCCTGTTTTCTCAAGAAAGATTGTCTGCTCCCGCACGTCGACATGGACTGCCTGAAGATCCACCAAGGGACGGAGGGCATCCAACTCAGCCTCTGTCGGTATTTGTTGGCCCTCCGTCACATTCCAGGCGTCCACCGCCGGGCCAATGGCGATGTTGAATCCGCCGTCGGTCATCTCGGCAACTTGCATCGCACGTTGGACTACCGTCAACGTTTCTGGACTCACGTGGACCGGCATCACTCCCGCCGACGTGTTCACGCGAGACAGTTCACTCGTAGGAATCCAGGTGCTCAACAACTCTTCAAGACGATGAATTTCAGCAAACCCGGCGGTCGCCGCTGCTTGCCCTTCCGCCTCGCTCCGGGCCACCGCGGTGATTGTCACCAGCGTGCCCATGTGCATCTGAACCCGTTTCACCACGACAGGTTCTGCGTGCATGGGAAAACCAGCGCACCCGACGAGCAGCGCCCCCAGCCCGGAGAACATACCAAAGAATAATATCGAGAAAAGTCTGCGCCACACGGTGAGTGTCTACCACCAATGACGACGGAAATACCTTGAATTGCGGGGATAGGGCATGACTTCAAATAAACGGGCTATTTCATGCGGTGGTTCTGGAATCAGCATCGCCAGAGACCGAGCCTTCAGGCTGGGATAGGTGTCTTTGACGAATTGTTGGGCACGTTCCTGGTCCCTCTCGTCCTGGATCATGGACACCACAACTTGGCGTCCATATTTCGGAGAATCGATCCCGAATCGCCAAGTACCGAGAAAGGTCATCCCGTCCGGCTTGAGCGAGAAACTCGCAGAGAGCTGCGCCATAGACAAGAATGGACCTTCGCTGATCTGCAGGCGGTTGAGCTCGTAGTGCCCAGCAGGAAGGGAAAGCGAAAAATACCCATCCGCGGACTGCACATCCACCTTAAATCGTTCCTGGCTCTCCGTATTGACCACCTCGAAGGAGCGAAGCGCCGGAGCATAGATTCGTTGCGACTCTCCGGTAATGATCGTGACGACCCGTCCCACGACCAAAGTCTCCGAGACGTCAGCCTCCGCCACTGTCACGGGAAGCTCAGTCGCGCAGCCTGAGAGTATCAGGCAGAGGGCACCCAGAGACAGCCATTGTCGGTATTGTCTGAACCAGTTATACAGCATACGTGAACATTATAACCCTCCTATTAGACTGAAGACCAACACATCTCTTCGTTCACACCCTCTCTTGACATCAATCGCGCGAATAGGATATTAATAATCGTTCTCAATTTCATCTAAGCGGAGATATCTTCGATAATGGTTCGCACGGCCTCTCCCACTGACCACTCCACCGACTGCAGCGAGACCCGTTGCGAATGCGGTCAACTGATCGCGAAGGTGCGCGGACAGGGGCTGGAACTCAAGTGCAAACGCTGCAAACGCATTATCGTCATCCCCTTCACTTCCATCAAAGGATGGAGCGCGGTCACATTATGATCGATCTCGCGACGAAAGGAGACTTCATTTCGGTGCATCGAAACGCAGCCTATTGTTGTCGATTCAGAGCAGAGCAGACCAGAGACCAGCGAGTCCCGAGTCAGACCACTCACCACATACCATGGATGGAGGTTCATTATGAGGATCCGGTCAATCCTCGGGGCTCTCGTGATTGCAGCTTTACCGTTTACGTCGGTGTGGGCTGAGAACATGACCCCTGAGGAGATTCAGAAATTGGTCGATGACGCCGTCACGAAGCGGCTACAGGAACATGAACGCCGCGAAGGTGCTATGGAAAGACAAGAAGGTCCTGTTGGCCAGCAGAGTGAGCCGGGTATCGGTTCCCTGCCTGATGTGGCAAAGGAGCGACGTGCCGATAGACAGGCGGCGTTGTCCTTCGGTTCAACTGGGTCAGGTCGATTGGTCTATGCGAAACCTTTCGTGAACGCGCCGAAGGCTATCGTGGGCGGCTACATGGACATCCAGTACCGGAGCCACCGAAAGGGCGTCCTAGAAGGCTATGGCAACGGAACGACCAACGGCTTTGACCAGCAACGATTTATTCCGTTCATTTATGCGGATGTTACCGAACATGTGAAGTTTGCTTCCGAACTTGAGATTGAGCATGGGATCAGAGAAGAGGGTGCCGGAAACGAAATTAGCTTGGAATTTGCTCATTTGGATTATCTCGTCAATGAACCATTCAACCTCCGGGCCGGTATTATCCTGCTTCCAGTTGGAAAGTTTAACCTCCTGCACGACTCGCCGTTGAACGATTTGACCGATCGGCCCCTTGTCAGCCAGTTCGTGATTCCCTCAACCATGGCCGAGACAGGTGCGGGCTTCTATGGCACCTTCTACCCTGGACGAACCGGTAAGCTCGACTATGAATTCTATTATACGACCGGTCCCTGCGGGTATGGGCCTGACGGCACCCCGCGCATCACTGAGACAGAAGGGACGAAAACCTCTCGCCAACGGAACTGTGCATCCGATGACGGACTTGACATCAACAACGGGAAAGCGGTCACGGCTCGTGTGGCCTATAGTCCGATGCTCGGAGTGGAAGTCGCGGGATCGAGCTATTACGGCAATCAATCGCCCACCAGCTATAACCCCCTGAGCATTACTGCAATCGACTGGACCCTGCAGAAGGGACCATTTGAGCTCATTGGTGAAGCAGCATGGGCCTATGCGAGGGGAAACTCTCGTGCGATCGTTGGTAATACAATCGGCTTTACCCCAGGCTCTCTTCTGACGGGCGCGACATTCAATCCATTTAATCCCGCTGCTCCTCCCCCACAACGGATGGCGGGATTTTATATCCAGGGTAACTACCACTTCATGCCGGCGTTCCTGACCAGACTCTCGCCGAAGCGGTTTGGAGAGGGATCCACCTTCACGGCCGTGCTTCGTTATGACCGGGTGAACTTGAATATGGATAACCGTGGCGAGAACTCGGGGGAAATGGAACAGATCTCCTTCGGGTTGAACTATCGCCCGGTGGAAGATGCTGTGTTCAAGCTTAGTTATCAGTATTTGCCGAAGTCATTTAACCCAATCACCCAGCAACGAATTCACGATGGAGCGCTGGTCCTCTCAGCTGCGACGTATTTCTAAACTGGCACAGGCGATCCCTTTCCGGTGGAAAGGGATCGTCCGAAGCAAGGTAGACATTGCACAATGACGACATCCCGGATAGCCATAATCATACTCACGCTCCTTTCTGCCGGTTGCGCCATGCTGAGTGGCAGCCGGGAACAATATTTTGTGTGCTCCTATGACACGGTCTGGGATGTGTCACTTGAGACCATGAAAGGACATTCCATCGCGACTTACGACAAAGAGAAGGGTGTGATCGAGACAAGCTGGTTGGATGTCCCCCCCACCTCAGAACGATCCTTTGGCATCTTTGGGCGCGAAGGCTTTGGCAACAAGGAGCGGGCGCGCATGACGGTCTCCATCAAACGAATGGATGACGTGGCCTCTGTAAGCGTGTTGGAAACTAGGCAGCGATGGCATTCACGCGGGGGGGTAACTTCTCAAGCCGTGAGATGGTGGCCCATAGACCCTTCGGAAGAGGTGACGGACGACGTCGTCGACCGGCTCAATGCCAGACTGAAGGCAAAGGGGTGTGCTCCGGCATGATGACTCGATTACTCGCACTCTCACTGGCGCTCCTCTTTGTCATGTCTCCGGCCATGGCTTGGGCTGAACGGGTGTGGGACGGTGAACTCAAGCGCTATCTAACGGAACAGGAAATGTCGATGGCTGAAGTTTACCTCACTGAAGACGAGGCGCTCAAACTGATGTTTCCAAAGTCCGAGCGCGTGAAAAAAGATCTGTTGCGCCTTCCCACGGATAAGAAGATCGCGATAGAAGAACGCATCGGCTGGAAATTCCCCGAAGAGACCTTTGAGATCTACATCGGCGAGACCGGCACGCAGGTCGACGGCTATGCGCTCGTGCAGAACACCATCGGTAAGCATAAGCCGATGACCTATATGGTCGGGGTGGATGCGCGCGGACATGTCTCGAACGTCGAATTGCTCATCTTTCGCGAAGCGAGAGGCAGCGAGGTGCGGACCAAGCGCTTCAATGTACAGTATGAGGGCAAGACGGTGTCCGATCCGGTCAGGCTCAACAAGGACATTATCAACATTTCCGGCGCCACCATGTCAGTCCGCTCGATGACCGCAGGAATTAAACGGGTCCTGGTGCTGGTCGATGAGTTTTATTTGAGGCCGGCCGGGATAGGAAGC
Organism: Nitrospiraceae bacterium; assembly: GCA_035607135.1. GTDB lineage: Bacteria > Nitrospirota > Nitrospiria > Nitrospirales > Nitrospiraceae > Palsa-1315. Next base: position 4,030 of record DATNCR010000309.1, on the reverse strand, counting down.
GATACGGTCGCTGTAGGGAAGTCAGACAAGGGCTTTTTCACATCAATCTTCGGAAATTAGGGCAAGCGGACCGGGCGTCCCACCATGCGCAATTTTAATCAGCGATTCCGGCTCCGCGATTCGGACCGGCACATACGATTACTCTATACGTTCTTTCTCTTACTGATGTTGGCAGGATTCACCTTTTCATTTTTCTGGGCCCACAGCATGACAGGGCTCTCGCCACAGGGGATCGCCAGTCATTACCGGGGATCGGATATCACATTTGGCGAACCGATGTCATTCAGAGAACTGGCAGAAATCACTCACTTTCATCTCTTTACGATGCCGGTCGTGTTTATGATTTTGGTCCATGTGCTCTATCTCACCAGCGTCGGCAACCGGTTAAAAGTCCTCACGACCTGGGCCTCATTCGGCGGCGTGATGCTGGACCTGGTGTCTCCCTGGCTCATCAGTTACATCTCTCCCATATTCGTGCTTACCATGCTCATGGGGGATAGCCTCATGACAATTGGGTTTCTTATCATGATGACCATCCCGCTCTACGAAATGTGGATCTTGAAACAACCCTTGATGGCAGGAAAGCAGACGGCAGAAGAATGAGCTAAGATCCTTCCACGCTCGGCACAGCCTATCGGCCAGAGGTTTTTCACCCAGAGCCCAAGATCACGATGTGGTCTTGGGCTTTCGCATTTTCTTGGAGAAGGGAAGATGGAACAGCGGGTCTGTGAGTACATCCACCCTGGGGTCACCACGATGCAGGCCATGCTTCGAAAGATCGACCGCCTCCAGCTTCCACTCGCGTCTCGCCGTGATGTCGAACGTATCCTTGTCCGGCAGGTCAGCAAGGAAATCGATCGTGCCCTCCCCTGGCAGGCAGGCCACGGTCGACGCACAGCTGCGATCTCATTGTTGATCGGACAAGTGGTCGATCTGACCCCATGCGAATTGCACGATCTGAAACTTGCCGCTTATCTCCACGATATCGGGCAGTTGATGCTTCCGGCCCACCTCACTGCGGGCAGGGATCCACTTGAACCTGAGTCCTATGTTGCCATTCAGAACCATTCGCGGCTTGGCGCGTCACTGCTTGAGCCATTCTCCTTCTTGAAAGAGGCATCCATCCTCATTGCGCACCACCACGAACGATGGGACGGGTCGGGCTATCCGTTCGGGATCAGAGGACAATTCATCCCCCTGGGAGCCAGGATTCTCTCGATTGCCGACGCCTTCGATGCCATCCGTATCCCTGAGGTCTCAAACCGCATTGCGCGAAACAGCATCGCGCTCAGAATTATGCGAGTCGCAGCGGGCACCCAATTCGACCCGGAGTTGGTCGAGGCATTGTGTCTGCTCCAGGAATCTATTCCCGGATCAGATCTCGTCGATTCGGCAATGAGAAATTGTTTTGATACACGTTAGAAGTAATGGAGGTTCCACCATGTATTCTCTGAAGCGGCCGCACCGCGCGGGGCATCATCTCGTTGAAAGGGCACCATGGGTCTGCATCGCTCTACTTCTCGCCGGATGCGGAGCAAGCAGTGGTGGTGCTACGCCAGCGTCGGTCAGGGAGACGGGAACGCCGGGAGCCGAAGCCTCCGTGGGAGAGCGCCTGTTTCTCGAAACCCGCTTCGCCCAAGCATTCAAAGTCTTTGTGGATAACGGCGGGAATCTCAACCATCCGAACGCCGGGGATCCCGTTGCGGCGACCGCAGAAACCACGGATCCTTGACCGGACGTCCGCTGTTCATATTGCCAACTTGGTTGCACGTTGGATTCACGTGGCAGGGTCTGCGTGAATAGGCGGCATGAGTGTGCAATAGCATCGCACCCAACCCTCACGGGCGGAGAACATGTGGAACGATCACGCTCGAATGATGTGGGTGCGCTGCGATGGCTTGGTTCAATACCATGGCGTATAGATGCACTGTAACGGACTGGGAGTCGTGGTCGTTCACTTCGAAAGGGGGGGGGCATCACTTCCTCCTGAAGCCTTTCGCCCCACTTTCTGGAATTACATGCAACATGGGCGAATTGCGGGTGCCCGGAGGGGACGCCTCACGACTCTTTCTTGATCTGTTCAGCCAGGTAATTCTCCAGTCCCACTTGCTTGATGGTTTCCATTTGCATCTCGATCCAGTCAATATGTTGGTCGACATCCTTGGCCATATCCTCAAGCAAGTGTCGAGTGGTGAAGTCGGCCACCTTCGTACAATGCACCACGCCATCGCTTAACACGGTGAGCATCTCTTGTTCGGCTTTTAAATCCAACTTCAACTGCTCGGCAACCGTTTCCCCGACCTGCACAGTATTCATGCGCTGCACGTTCGGCACACCATCCAGATAGAGAATATGGCCGATGAGCTCATCAGCATCTTTCATCTCCGCGATACTCCGCTCCCGCACTTTGTGATGAAGTCGTGCATAGCCCCAGTTCTCACACATCTTGGCATGAACAAAGTACTGGTTGATGGCCGTCAGATCCGCAGTGAGAATCTTATTGAGAATGTTGATAACGCCTTCTTTCGCTTTCATGATCGTTCTCCCTTCTCAAGTTTGATAGGCCATCAGGGGCCTTCATGTAAGAGACTTTCACTACAACATGTCGACCCTTCGGTTCATTATCACCACGTCTGAAGGGTTCGTCAACTCGGTCGTTCGAGACTCCTTGAGTTTGACTTTCATCATTGGCGACACTGGTTCTCAATTTCGCAACGTCATGACACGCGGACGAAGCACGAGGAGACCGCATCCCGTTTTCAGGATAGAAGAGACCGCACGATGGAATGGAATAGGAACCCGGTCGAACTTATCCGGCTTCGCGGTAGCCGCACTCCTCGCTGCGGCATTGAACGCTACGGCCGACTTGCTTGCTGACTTTTTCGATGAGGAACGGGGCGCTGCAGGTTGGGCAGGCCTTGTTGATCGGACGATCCCACAGGGCATATTCGCAGGCGGGATACTTACTGCAGGCAAAGAACGAACGTCCTTTTCTCGTGCGCTTTTGCACGAGGTCTCCGCCACAGCCTGGCTGGGGACACTTCACACCCAACGCAAGCGGCTTGGTGGTTTTGCACTCCGGATAGGCGGAGCAGGCGATGAACTTTCCAAACCGCCCGGTTTTCACCACCATCGGGCTACTGCACTTCTCACACTTCTCATCCGTTGTGAGTTCGATCTTCGGAATAATCTTAATGGTGCCATCCTCGAGCTTCTCAAAGTTCTGCGTGTTCTTGCAGGGGGGCTTGTCCTTGTACGCGGGACAGGCGAGAAACTTGCCGTTACGCCCCCATTTAATTTCCATCATCCTACCGCACTTCTCGCAGGGAATATCTGTCGGTGGCTCCACCGTGTCCTTGGGTCCAGGAATCGTCTTCGCCTTTTCAAGATCCGTTGTGAAGGTCCCATAAAATCCCCGCACCGCCGTCACCCACGGCTTGATGCCTTCTTCAACTTCATCCAACTCCTCCTCCATATGTGAGGTGAAGTCCACGTTGATCAGGTCCGGGAATCCCTTCAGCAGAAAATCGTTCACAGTCCGCCCTGTTTCGGTGGGAGCGAACCGCCCCTCTACCTTCTCAGCATATTTGCGATCTTGAATCGTAGAAATAATGCTCGCATAGGTGGATGGTCTGCCGATGCCTTTTTCTTCCAATTCCTTGATCAGCAAAGCTTCGTTATACCGAGGTGGAGGCTGGGTGAAGTGTTGCTTCGAGAGCACGCCGGGGACTGTCTCTCCCTGTTGGGAGACGAGCCTCAGCCGCTCTCCCTCGCTGAGGAGGGGCAGCTGGCGCTCAGCGTCGTCCTCGACTTCCTGTTCGCCCTTTTGTTTCTGCGCAAAGAGCTCCTTATCGATCCCCTCCATATAGACAATCGTATGGCCGGGGAACTTCACCACGGTGCCGGTTGATCGGAACAGAAATTTCCCCTTCGTCATGACGGGACTCGACTCTACGCGGGTCACGTCGAGAATCGCAGGGACCATCTGCGACGCAATAAATCGATTCCAGATCAACTGATACAGCTTATG
>DATNCR010000278.1:0-3517 GCA_035607135.1 Nitrospiraceae bacterium | reverse complement strand
AATATACTGTACTGATTTTCCAGGGGAGTGGCCAATAAATCGTTCGGCAAGTTTCAACTTCAGTTGCCCGAGTGTGAGCAGCTGAGCAAGATGGTCGTGGAGTTCGGACGCCAGATGTCGCCGTTCGCGATCCTCGGTGTCTGATAACTCAGTAATGAGTCCACGGTGGGTTGCCTCCAGTTCTTCTATGGCTTGGCGCAATGCTTCTTCATGGCCTTTGGCTTCCAAGACCCGCTTAGCGGCGTCTTGTCGCGCACGCTGAAGATAATCGATTGCATAGGCCGACATGGCGGCGACACAGCCAAAGACGATGAGGGTGGCGAAATCCGCCAGACCGAGCTGGAAGCCATGGAGCGGGACCATAAAATAATAATCGACGATGACCGCGGAAAGCACGGTGGCGAATAGCGCGGGACGGAACCCCCCATGCCATGCCGTGACCATAACCGTTACGAGAAACGTGAATAAAATAGGCGACAAGCTGATGTAGGGTTGGATGAACCAGATTGCTTGGAGTGCAAGGAAAACGGTCAGAATCGCGAGGAGATATGGTCGAAACCAGCGGATATCCATGGCAGCATCGTCGAGGCGCGGAAAAGTGAGCCGAAAGCCCGACGCATTCTAGTCTGTCCGAAGTGTTTGTGCTAGAGGGACATCGAGATGGGGCATCAGGGCCTTGTAGGATGGCGTATGGTAGCCGCCGCCCCCGCCCGCACGCTCATGAATCTGTCATAAATGACGCATGACACGTACCATGCGCTACAAGCTCCGTAATGCGTGTTAGGTCTCTCTTATTGCATGACGGTTACAGTAAGAACTATGCCATTTGTTCCACGCAGCACGTCACACGAGTGCGCACTAATGCTACGTAGGGCGTGCTGCGTGTCTTGTGGCGGGGCTCTCTGATGGAAAAAATGGAAACCGCTTAGAACTTCGTTCTGGAGGTAGAAATAGCACGGGCGGCCCAGCAGGTAGGAGGTCGCCCGTGTGTGGCGCTTAGGACGCCGGACTGAGGTTTAATTGTCTCCACACATAGCCCCGCGCGAACGCAGGGACTCACACTCCTGATCGGGGGAAATACATCCCAGGACTCGTGTTCCTCGCGCCAGCATCGAGTTCTCCTTCTCCGGCTGAGAGTCATCACCAGTTGGTCTGGTGCCATTACGGCACAACCAGTTGGAAAACGCGTCAGCACGACCGATCAATTGCCCGCCCCTGTCGTCGGCGGGGCTGCCTGGCCCGGTGGAGTTAGGTTATCCATTTGCTACCCTCCTTTCTTGGAACGAGATTATGTGGTCCCTCCCCCTTCCCGCACCCTGGACCACACTTTATTTTTAGGCGGCTGGGAAACTATGTCAAGTGAGGAATATCAGTTAGAAAAATGTATGGATGGATCAGATTCTCTGCAAGTTACGCCGCGATGCAGGACGGTCTGTATGTGGGACTGCCCATCGAGTAGGCCAAGCGGTTGTGCCCCTCATTGCAGGTCCTTTCACCAAATCCTTACAGAGTCCAGAGTGCGATCCAGTCCCTCCTCAGGTGTGGTCACTCGCTATGCACCTACCTGGGAACCGTTCCAAGCTGGCTCGTTCGTGATGGACCTGACAGGGACCACCAGGCTATTCGGAATTGCCTGTATCGTGCTGAACATTCCGCCGATTGAATCGCCGGCCAACCTTCACGAGTGCCGCGAGTAGGGTCAGACTGTTACGCCCGACTCGGATGGGCCTCTAGGAGCTTAGAGCGCACTAGTTTAGCTCCCAGTATGACTGGAGATCCAGAAGACATACGAGAACCTGCAAGACAATATGAAACCGGGTGATTCGCAAGCGCTGTGACAGTGATGCCAGCTGTCTCATGTTTTCCGCTCTTCGGCATTTTTACAACGTTCGGGTGACATCGTCTAAACTCATCATCAACGTTCGCTCGAGATCCTGCAGATGCTGGCGAAGACGTGCTTGATGTCGATCGGCGATTCGGATGAATTCAAGACCAAGTATTGGTCCTTTGGACCAGCGAATAACGGCGAGTTCTACGGGCAATGGTGGAATTTGCTCAGGGAGGTAGATGAACATCTCCATATACACATCGATAACTGGCCTATTACTGGAGACCTTACATCCTTCCATTGAGAGATCGAGTACCGTTCCCTCGCCGGTGAACTGGTCATTCATAAAGGAACACGGCAGTTTGACGCTGAAGCGTTGCGACTTACGTGTGATCATTGCTTTCCCTCTGAGAAGAATGGTACCGGCTCATGATCTTTATTTGTTGGTTACTTGCATATTCGAGCGATGACTTGCACATCAGACAAACATTTGCATGCAGGGCTCTCTCTTTTTCTAATTGCCGATTCCCTAAGCACGCCATCACTGGCTCGACGAGCCGGATTTGTTGGCGCACTGATCATCTGCCTCAACGAGCCAACCTGGAAATTGGACAATGAAGCGAAAATACCGGTGTAGGTGAAAATCACACGGACGTCTTCATGGGTGTAGCAAGTAGGCGCTTCAACGAGTCTCCCAAGCCATGCAGCGAGAATTCTTTTTCCACAAAATCAGTTACACCCAGCGCCATGACTTGCTGCTCCATTTCTGGTGTGCCGGCCCCCGTTAAAATAATGACTGGTTGCGTGGGATCGAGATGGCGGATCTGTTGCAGGACCGTGAGGCCATCCATTCCAGGCATTTTCAGATCCAGGATCACGACATCGGGGCGCGCTCGGCGAAAGACTTCCAGGCCCTTCTGACCATTGTCCGCGAGGATTACGTCATAGCCCTTCCGATCAAGAAGCGTGTCGAGGAGGTTCCGAATGCCCTCCTCATCATCTATCACAAGAATCTTGGCCATAGGGACCTCCGAATTCACGGTTATTAAGCTAAGCTTATCATAGGGACAAACTCTGTCAGAGTGGGCGAGGGGGCAGGCTGAATTACGTAGAAACATAAGCGTCAAGCCGACAATTACGTAGGACGCTTAAGTTTCAGCCCGAAAGAGGCTCGACTCCGAAAGGTGCCGGGCCTTTGTTTTGCGTGCGCCCTACCACCGCACCTCCACGAGGCCGAATTGCATCTACGACACAGACGAGGCCCAGCTATAGGTCGGAATTGTCAATAGCGGACAGACGCACTGCCGGAGTACTTGTTCACTATGGCTGCCTCGCAGGGCGTCAAGAAAGCCGTTGTGGCCTTCAGTGGACATGGTAATGAGATCAGCTCCTGTTGCGCGAGCAGTCTGGAGAATGACCTTAATGATGTCGCCCTGCTGTGACAATTTGATGCATTCCCATCCCGGCAACTCCGGACAGTCGACCTCTGGCATGGGAGTGCCGTCGCCCACGTGGAGAATGGTGAACCGACCTGAGGGACAGTTGAGCTGACGCACGATTCGGACGGCGGCCTGAATCGCAGGCTGCGCGTTCGGAACTGCGGCAACAAAGTGTTTTCACTCTCCTACTCCATTAAGTTGGAGATGATGCTCTGCTGAGTCGGACGCTTCGTCACTTGCCATCAGCCCG
>DATNCR010000241.1:0-2766 GCA_035607135.1 Nitrospiraceae bacterium | reverse complement strand
CATGCTGCGGAGTCGGATGACGCCGGTGGTAGTTTCTTCTGTACCGCCGATCACGTGTTTGAGCAAATCTTTACGCTTGGAGTGGATCAGCGACACGACATCGGCCCCGTCGTCCATCGTGATCTGGGGCTTGTGGCCGATAGCCGATTGGATGTGTTGATAGTAGGTCTTGCTGTCTTCGCCTTTGATTGCGAAGGTCGGAATACCGTCATGTTTGACAAGCGCCGCCGCGATCTCATCCTGCGTGCTCAGCGGATTGTAGGCGCAGAGCCTGACATCGGCTCCGCCGGCCTGAAGTGTTTTCATCAGATTGGCGGTTTCGGTCGTCACGTGGAGGCAGGCTGTAACGCGGAGCCCCGCAAACGGTTTCTCCCGCTGAAACCGTTTCTTGATGAGCCGCAGCACCGGCATGGTGGCCTCGGCCCATTCAATCTTGAGTTTGCCCTGGTCTGCCAGCTTGATATCCTTCACATCGTATTCCACAGAAACCTCCAGTACAGTGATGAGTAACGGGTCATGCGTGGTCAGCAAAAGGGGGACGGATTTTTCAATCCGTCCCCCGGTGATCGGTTCGGTCTCTATTACAGGCCTGCGTCTTTGCGCAAGATTTTGGCCTTGTTGGTCTTTTCCCAGGTGAACTCCGGTTCGTTTCGACCGAAGTGCCCATACGATGCCGTCTTTCTGAAGATCGGCCGGCGGAGCTTGAGATAGTCGATGATGCCGCGCGGGGTCAAAGGGAAGTGTGTCCGTACGAGCTTATCCAGATGCTCGACTGCCACTTTTTCCGTACCCTTCGTGTCGACCAGCACCGAGACGGGATCGGCTACGCCGATCGCATAGGCGAGCTGCACTTCGCACTTCTGGGCCAACCCGGCGGCGACAATGTTCTTCGCAATGTAGCGGGCCATATAGGAGGCCGACCGGTCCACCTTTGTGGGATCCTTGCCGGAGAAGGCGCCACCTCCATGACTGCCATGGCCCCCATAGGTGTCCACGATGATCTTACGGCCCGTCAGTCCGGTGTCGCCCATTGGACCGCCGACCACGAAGCGGCCGGTGGGATTGATGTGGTGTTTGACGCTCGTCGGATCGTAGAGTCCTTTCGGCATCATGGGCTTGATCACCTTCTCCATGATGTCGCGCTCAATCTGCTTATTCGTTACGTCGGGGCTATGTTGCGTCGAGACGACGATGGTGTCGATCCGCACCGGTTTTCCGTTCCGGTACTCCACGGTCACCTGGGATTTTCCATCCGGACGGACCCAAGGCAGGATGTTCTTTTTCCGGACTTCAGCCAGCCGTTTGGTGAGCCGATGCGCGAGGACAATCGGCATCGGCATGAGTTCGGTCGTCTCGTTGGTCGCATAGCCAAACATCAGTCCCTGATCGCCGGCGCCGCCGGAATCCACGCCCATGGAGATATCGCCGGATTGTTGGTGAATGGCGGTGAGGACAGAACAGGTATGGTAATCGAATCCCCAGGCGGCGTCGCAATAACCGACATCCTTGATGACCTCGCGAATGATATCGGGAATCTCGACATAAGCCTTGGTGGAGATTTCCCCGGCTACGAAGGCAATGCCAGTGGTCAGAATCGTTTCGCAGGCCACCCGGGCATATTTATCTTGGGCAATGATCGCGTCGAGGATTCCGTCGGAAATCTGGTCGGCAATCTTATCCGGGTGTCCTTCAGTAACAGACTCGGATGTAAACAGATAGTTATGTCGCATGAGCGCCCCTCATTAGGTTCAGGTGATCGGTAATCGGATAAAAAGCCGAATCCGTGCGATACTATATGAATGAGTCCGCTAATGTCCATTCCTCCGAACGGGTCCACCTCTTCGAAGGGAGGGGATCGACCGATATGCCAACGTGCCGGCTTGCTTGACTCCCCTTTTCCAGCACTTGTAAGATGACATTGATTACCTTGTTTTCCAAGCCCCCGTGGAACTGACTATCGCCTTCCTTCGGATACGAGTTTCTCACGACAACCTGCTCTATTTGACGATTCTGGGTGGTGATCTTTGTGGTGTGACGAGGGTCTCGACATGAATGGGAACCACGATGCAAAGCTCGGCAAGGATGTCTCACGCCTGTCAGGCCCAGGGTTAGGGTGGAATGACTTCTCGGGCGAATGGGTTGCCTGTGTTGCCTCGATCACGCCGGCGATCTTCTTCAGCGGAGAGAGGAAGGGACGATGAGGCTGACGATTGTAGGAATTGTCGTTTTCTTGATGGTCGCGATAGTGGGGATAGGTGGTGCGGCGACGCAGGATATCCTGCCGGTCGCGAAGTACAAGGTCATCAAGCTGGGCGATCCGGCGCCGGACTTCCAGCTCCGAGACTTGAATGGCCGTCTTGTGACGCTTTCAGAATTACGTGGCAAGGTCGTCTTGCTGAATTTTTGGGCCACCTGGTGCGGCCCCTGCCGGGTAGAGATGCCGGCGATGGAGCAGCTCTACCAGACGTTTTCGCGGAAGGATTTGGAGATTCTTGCAGTCTCCACTGACGCACAAGGTGTGGCGATCACCAGGCCGTTTCAGCAAGAGAACCACTTGACGTTTCCCATCCTGCACGATGTCGACTTTCGTGTAGGATTGACCTATGGTGCACGAAGCCTTCCGATGACATTCATGGTCGATCGACAGGGGATTGTCCGCCACCAGATCTTCGGTGCACGTGACTGGGGAACTCCCGAAGCGCAGCAACTTGTCCAGATGTTGATGAAGTCCTAGCAGGATGCTGAAAAATTTCGCCAGCTTCGTTC
>DATNCR010000236.1:0-10863 GCA_035607135.1 Nitrospiraceae bacterium | reverse complement strand
CCGGCAATTGTGACCGAGCTATCAGATCGTTCGGCAGTGATCGATTACAATCATCCGTGGGCCGGTAAGTCATTCATCGTGAAGATCGCGATCTTGCGAGTCGATGATCCCGGAACGATGGATTTCACGCATCCGCCCGGCCCTCGAATGATGGTGAAGCACCAGCCGCGCGCAGACGAATTCCGAGAAATGGGAATGGGGAGTGAAGTGCTGATCGCCTATACCGATACAAGTTCTGTCTGATGGTACCTCTCCTCTTTCCCTTCACCATAGTGCTCTATCATTCTGGGACGCGGTGGACGGCTGGCGGAGGACAGCGCACAAGCACAGCGGTATTGCCGAGGTGCACCATGAAAAAAACTTGGATCGAACTCGCTACAAACAGTCTGCTCTGGACCGCACTGGCGGTGGTCCTTACCAGTGCGGCCGCCACCACGTTTACTGGTGCGATCGTCGGTATCGATCAAGCCCAGCGGACGATGATATTCCAGACGGTGGACGGACAAACCTGGGCGCTCGCACTGTCCGATTCCACGATGTTGAAACAGGAGCAGGTCGCCAAGGGCGATCGGGTCAGGATAGAGGTCGACTTGAGCGGGAAAGTCACCAAAATCATGAAAATTACCGAGCCCCCGTCCTCTGTTCGAACTGACCTAATTCCGTGAATGCATAGTGAGTGGCATGAGCGGCCGTAGGGACTGAGGGGGCAATCTGCGTCGCTACCTCAGTCCGAAGATTTTGGCTGCTTTTTTCATATCCCGCGGCCCGACCCATAGAATGGCGGCGCAGCGTCCCTGGCCGGCGCTGAGACCGGTCACCGCCGTCAGATTGACCTTGGCTGAACTCAGTCGATCCGTCACATCGGCCAACGCTCCCGCTCGGTCATCGCCTTCCACCAGCAAGCATATTTTGGGTCCCTGTATTTTCAACTGATGCACCTTCGCCATGTTCTTGAACGAGATGGGATCTTCCGGCACCACATCCACCTGTGTGCGGCGATTCCGAGGAAAGGCATGCACGGCCATCAGATTCACTCCCGCATCACGGAGTGGAGCAAGTAGGCCGGCTAGGGTCCCCGTTTTGTCAGCAATCTGTATCTTGAAGTATTGGGCAGTTCGAATCAGTTCAGCCATCATATCCTCCTCTACCCGCGCGAATAGCGGGTATCATCCGATAGGACATCCATCGTGCGAACACATACAGGCTAAGCGCACAATCTGACGTTATGCAACCGGGTATCTCCCTGGCCGGTTCCATCTGAGCCTCCACCTTCCGTTCACGTTGCAACCTCAAACCTCACGGCACGATCGAAAATGTCGGTTGGCCGTCGGCGAATGATGCAGCGTCGTCAAGAAAACATACGGAGGCGACAAGGGCGGATTCATCGCAGGGCAGGTGCCGATTTAGGATTCGTCCTTATGTCTGAAAAAGTATGTTTGGTAAAACACATACTCATTGTTGGTTTTCGGCCATGGGAGGGAGGACACTGCCGCCACAAGTTCTCGCGACGGAGTTCCATCAATACGACTGCCCAAATCCTTGACTCCCTCGGGCCGTATTACGAGCAGCAATGAAATAACCTTGGTCGGCGGTTTATCACGGACAACCGGATTGAGCGCAGGCACGATCTTTCCGTGCATCTCCTTGGAGCCATCAAGCCAGCCGCCGGGAGGAATACCTCGAATCGCCATCGCCCCGGGATAGACCACGATCGGTGACTGTTCGAAGTCCAGGTTTTTCCCGGCTAAGGAGACAATTAAGGGAACATTGAATTCAGCCCACCAGCTTTGCACGGCACGCTTTAAGGCCGCGTCCTGCGTCTTGCCGGTGCCCACCACTCCATAGGACAACGCCGGCTGTTTGTTCCCCTCTGTCGAAACTTCGAATCGTACACCGCAGACATAATCGGAAGCTGAGTCGGTACACTGCTCGATATAGGGGAACACCTCAAGTCGATGGTTGCCGACGTCGATCTTTGTCCCGTTCACTTTGTAATCAATGCCGCGTAGTAAGCTGTTCACTCCCTCGCCTTGTGGCTCGGCAATCATCGAAGCCACATCTTTAGAGGAATTGCCACAGCCGACTAGGCTACCGAAGCTGGCCATCAACAATGAGGCCATGACAATTCCCCAGCTTCGGGGAGATGAAAGAATCATGATCTGTACCGACTCATCCTTTCTGAGGTACGGACGGCCCTCGGGATAGCAGCCACTGTAGCCTACTACCCGTCACGTGGACAGCGCAACCAGCCGGCAGACGTTGATCTATTTCAATTCGGCAAGAACCAAGCACGGAAGCGGTGGGTTGCTGGTGAGGCTGGAACGGTGTGGCGCTCAGTGTACTGATACCTGAGAGAATAGGTGAATCACCACGACGCCTGAAACAATCAGCGCCATTCCTAACATGGCCGGCGTATCCAGCCGTTGCCCCAGAAACAGGGTTGCTGCAATGGCGATAAGGACAATGCCTACGCCTGACCAGATCGCATAGACAATGCCTACCGGAATCACTTTCAGTGTCAGAGACAACAAATAGATTGCCGTGCCATAACCCACCACCACCAGCAACGAAGGCCAAAGCCTCGTGAAGCCATCGCTGAGTTTGAGGGCCGACGTGGCAATGACCTCGGCGACGATTGCGACGGCAAGAATCAACCAGTACATCATAGTGACCCCTCTTCCCTGAACAAAATGGCTCCTCCGCAATACCCTTCATCGAAGCAATCGAACTCGGTCGCGCCGATGAACTCGTGAGGGTAGCACACCATTTGATGGGGAGCGAAGCCGACTGGTTTCTGCCGCTCAAGCGTGAGAATAGATTCGATCGAGCTGTTCATCAGAGGTTGGGCAGACAATGGCACTCGCCTGGTGTGGGTGCGTTCATCCACACCAGGCCTCTTTCAAGACTTTTCAGCCTCTCCTAGGGAACGGCCAGGCTTACGGCGTCCATCACGCGAGGGAGGATGGACTGGCTAATCCCCTGGCGGGAGCAATAGATACAGGCCGATCACAATGATGGGGGCCGCGACGTACATCGCTTTTTTCCCGAAGGCATCATTCACGCCATAAATCAGGATCGCCCCGATGATTGTGTAATAAATCGTCCCGATTCCCCGATACGTTCCACCAGCTCCCTCTGCCAACGCGAGCGTGGGCGCGAAAGTCGTGAGTCCGATCAAGACGCTGAGAACTCGGTTCATCGCATGTCCCTCCTGTAGTAGAGTGCACTGCTTCACCTCGCTCGAACAGCAGAACGCCCCCGCGGTGTGGCGCACCACGAGGGCGTCGATGTGGACCCGACCGGCTCACTTCCAAGGGATCGACTAATGCTACCCCATCGCAGACCTCCTGGGGTATGGAAGACAGCAATATGTTGGCTCTTTGTCGTGGGGAAGTCAAATATGGTGAGGCTGCCTGTCCCTGATTTCATCGGTTCCCGACCTGCACCACGAAGTGAGATGAGTTAAAATAGATCTCCCTGCGAGGCTCTCATGCCCTTGACCTCTCACCATTTCTCTTCCGAATGCACAGAACCTTCTTGTGGCAGAGGCAGTGGTGCGCAGGGTGCGACAGCATGAGGACTTCTCGTCACTGAGCTACGGCTAGTCCGATTGTGTGTCCGAGTGAATGCTGTGATGAGCAAGGGAGGGGATCATGGTAGGCCTCTTTACCGTGCTCGCGGTCATCGCTGCCGGTGCGGCCTCGGTCTATTTCATCAATTCATCAATGGGGATGCAACTCATTCGCAAAAAAAGTGTGTCGACCATCCTCAATGATGTGAAAGCCCTCCAAAGTTCAGCGCCTCAGATCCCGCTCCATGAGATCTATCTTTCTCTTGCGGAAGAACGAGCCCAAAAGAATACGTGGCTCACGGATTTCAATTATGTGCATGTGTTACGGGATGCCGGATGTTTCGACCCAACAAGGGCCCCACAACCTGAGCAATTCGCTGAGTTCATGGCGAGCGTGGAGGAAAAGATCAGACTTCAAGCAAGTAGTGTGACGAAATGAGCAACGACCATCCTACAGGCCAAACCCTATCCCTCAAAGGAGCGACGGTCTGCAATAGATGGGAGATTAGGAACATGCCCCGGCGGCAGGGAATGAAAGAAATCTCTCAACCGCCACGTGCGAGACGTAAGAAGCCATCTCACACTATGAAGGAGGTGCGACCATGATCCGTTTGCGTATCGTCTTCGTCGTATTACTGTTGCTGGCTTTCATTGGAACTGTTGACTTCGTCCCATTGGATTCAAGCCCTGCCGTCTCGGTCGCTGCTGAGAAATCCAGGGAGGCTGACCTCTTGGACATCAATACAGCTACCGCCGATCAACTCAAGGCCCTCCCTGGCATCGGCGATGCCTACGCAGAGAAAATCATCAAGGGCCGTCCATACCAGCGGAAGGATGAACTGGTACAGAAACAGATTCTTCCACGAGCGACCTATGAGCAGATCAAGTACAAGATTGTGGCAAAGCAAAAATGAGGTGTGACAATGAGGATTAGCGCGGTATAGCCGACTTTGTTATTCGCCATAAAATATAGACTGAGGCCACAGGCACACAGTCGGGACACACGATTCAGGTGTTGCCCTCCTTTCCGTATCATGAATCAGTTCCCGCAATCTTCCATTGTTCGGGGACCCGTACACTCAGAAAGAAGGCACACCAAGAATGAACGCGGTGATGGTGAATCAATTCTGGATCTCTAAATTATTGTTGACCTTGACCACCCCATCAACTTGACTCGCAAGGTATTCCGCCTGAGTCCGCTGTGAGTCTGTCTTTACAACCCCGCTCAGATTCACCACGCCATGCTCGGTCTCAACGTTGATACGTGGGAAGTGTGACGCGTGGTCTCTTACCAACTTCGCCTGCACAGCGATCGAAATCGATGCATCACTGATTGGACGGCTAGATCCCTTTCCCGTGGTACATCCATTTAAGCCACCCAGGAGCATGAGCAGCGACAGAGTACCGACGACTTTAGGAATCAATGCCATAAGACACCCCCCCAATCTTCCTTTTTTCTGGGAACCCTACGCTCAGAAAGAAGGCACGTCACGAATGACGACGGTCAGGCAAGACCCTTTATTGCAAGACCTGGCGCTCAAACCTCTAAACCGGCGATCAGTGGTCCACAAAACCTACAAGAAATTGAGTCTTTAAACCCTCGAAATCTTACCCTTTCGAAACAGATCATTCGCTGTCCATAAATCAGATGGCTGGAGGACAGCTTCAGTTGTAGGGCAAGCGGTTTAGGAATGCGTTGTCACCATCCTCTTCCAGCCAAGGATTGCACAAAACACGAACTTTGGCTGGAGTGAGGTGGCGTTGAGCACAACACGAGCATAGCGGGTCCGTGTTGCTGGGCCTCTCCGCTAAAAACGAACGCCAAACGTCAGCCCTGGCATTACAGTGGCACCTGACCTACGTCCCGTATCGACATCGGTGAAGTTGAGCAGGAAGGTGGACATCAGACTAAGCTGCTCATTCAGCGCGTAGTCTACCCCGACGCCAATGGGGATGAGCCAAGAGGCATCGGATGAATGCCGATCCGCATACAAAAAGCCCAGCCCCCCTTGGAAATTTACTTTCACGCGGTGGTCCACCCCAGGTAGATTCAACCAATACTTCACCTGCCCAGACCCGCCTACCTGAAATAAATCCCCTGTCACAGCAAATTGTGCTAGAGGGCCGACTGAAATCTGACGATTCAAAAAATAGTCGGCGTGCAAATTGGTGGCAAATGCAGTGCCGTCCGGGGTGTTGCCTAAAAATCCTATGGCAGCACCACCAGACCAGATGCCGGCTTGTGGTTCTGCAGCCACTGAGAAATCAACAGTCGTCACGCTTACCAGTCCGATCAGGCAGACCACGTGCACGAAAGTCAGAAGACACTTCGTTGTGTGTTTCATCCTGCTCCCTTCAAGTGGGGTACTGACGTGTGACAGGCCACGATCTCATGCTGTTTGTATTGGGACAACGGTACCAAAAACCTTCAGCAAGTCAAAAGGGAAAGTGGTTTCCGATCAATGGGCGGCAAGACGCGAATGGGAGCTTCAAAAAGAACTGCTTTTGGTCACCAGGCTTAGTCCTACACCTTTGAAACCGGAACAGCTTTGATGACAAATTGATATGTGAGTGATTCTCCCCGTATCAGCCCTCTGAATAACACCTTCACCATTTCTAGGACGACTCGCTGGCCCCACGACGCGGTCCGGCGTAAGAGCGGGTCCATCAGTGAGGTGTTACGAATCCTCACCATATCGACAATCTTAAGCCCAGACTCGTTCATCATCTTTTCTATCGTTCTGATGGTGAAGAACCTCAAATGAGTTCGATCGAGCAAACCCATGTCCGCGTAATCAAATTCGCCAAACAAGAGAGAGAGCCTAAGACTTCGATGGGCGACATTTGGGATAGAAGCAACGAGGTAGCCAGCCGGCGCGATGAGAGGTCTAAGGTTGTTAAGAACCTCAACTGGATCTCGTAAGTGTTCGAGGACATCTCCGAAAGTAATGACGTCGAACTGTTTTGTAGAGAGTTGCTGTCCGATAGCGTTCGACTCGATATCTCCGACAATCATGTGTGCGCAAAACTCCTTGGCCATCTCAGACATGTTCTTGTCTTTCTCTATGCATGTCACCGTGCAGCCCCTCTGTGTTAGCTGCTTGGTAACGTGACCGACACCTGGGCCAACTTCTAATACACGCTTGCCATTTCCCACCATCTTCAATAGCTCAACATAACAACTGTTTGAGGCATGAATGTCGATCGCAGCGCTATACAGTATCGAACCTTCAGCAAACATCCCCATTGGCTAGAACCCTCCGATCTTGTGTAGCTCTCTTAGTAGAAACATTTCATTTTGGACCTCAAGGGCTCAAAACGAACTCTCAATGACCGATTCAGAACTTCGACGCGGTCGCGCGAATAAGTCGAGAGTATGTCCTGAATTGCCAAGGGTAATATCTTAGCGAGCGGAGTAGCAGATACTGCGCGTTACCGTGGAATCCTGAGCCCATTTTCATTTTTCCCCAATCGGAATAGAGCTGAGCAAGAAATCTGTTGAGAAGCGCCTGTCTCCGCTCATCGCCAACGTAATATGCTTTAAGTTTCCGAAAGAACTCCTCGGCAGATCGAAACATAGCATCTGATCCGGACCCTGAAAAATTGGTTGAATGCCTCCTGTACTGCGTCCCAGTTTCCTCAAGAAATATAAAGAGACCCTCTTGCCTTAGCCGGAGCATAAGATCGATGTCATCCCCATACCGAAGCTCTGGGTCAAATCCTCCTACGCGGTCAAATGCAACTCGGCGGATCAACATAGTTGAGGGATAAATACACGGATCCCATCCAACCAGCTGCGTCATCGTCACCCCCTTATGGACGGACCTATGCGATGCAGAGACCACACTTCGTTGAGTTACATGTCCTGTTCCATCGATCCAATCCATATCGCCATGGACCATGACAGCCTCTGGATTAGCTTCCAGTACGGCCACCTGCCGTTCGAGCATCTGTGGGTACCACAGATCATCGTGGTCGAGAAATGCTATATATTTTCCCCTTCCTGTTTTGGCACCCGCGTTTCGTGCCCCTGCTTGACCTGTATTTGCCTGCTGAACCACTATTATCTTGTCCTGGTATTCGTTAAGGATTGCCAAGGAAGCATCCTTGGAGCCATCATCCACACAAACAATTTCATAGTCCTGATAGGTCTGGGCGAATATGCTCTCCAACGTTTTACGAATATATTGCTCTCCGTTATAAACTGGAATGATTACACTGATAGACGCCATCATCGATTTCCTTGTCGCAACGTCTCCACTTTTGTAGTGACTCAGAACCATTTGTTTTTGGAACAGGCGAAAGGATACGTCAAAGCCCTAGAAAAATCGACTTCTAGGGTCTTGAGTTAAAGAGAGGTTTTTGAACACTGTGTGCAGACAGGACTCGAATGAGATAGAAGTTACGGTCGTAAAACGGTCGTATAGCAGAGCTACTTTCTACTCATTCTGTCTCACTCCGTATCACTCAGGAATGGCTCATAACCTATTGAGGATTATGACTGATACCTGTGAATTCCGCGTCGCTGTTGGAGAACTGGAAATACCCCAAAATCAAATCCCGCCTTCGGCACAATTGTAGATCTCATAGGGCAAAGAAACAGGGACAACCTACTTCTCCCCGCTGCGAACTCCGCTTGTGCCGACTGGTTCAAGATTCTGGATGGCCGATCGTCCGGGATGCGTCGCCCGCCAGGCGATGGCTGCGGCGCTGAACAACATGAGCGCGGCTAACAGGAACGGCGCGCCGGGCAGGTGCCAAGTGGCCTTCGGTCCAATGAAATGTGCAAAGCTTTGCGTAAAGAGCGCCGGTCCCATCAAGCCGGTTAAGCCGTTGATGCTCGCAATGGCCCCCTGAAGCTGGCCCTGCTCGGAGCTGCTGACACGGCGGGTCATCAGTGCCTGCGTCGCCGGACCCGCGAGACCCCAAAAGGCCATGACGGGAATGCCCAGGCAAAAGATCCATCCCTCAGACGCAACGCTGTAGACTGAAAACCCAATCCCCCCGCAGACCAACCCCACCAACAATGTCGTGCGCTCGCCTAACCGCTTCGTGATCGGACGGATCAGTCCCCCCTGCACGATCATCGCTGCCACGCCAACACCCGCGAGCATCAGACCGATTGCGGCGGTTCCCCATCCGTACCGGTAGCCCATATACAGCACCGACACGTTCGGCAGCACCGCATGGGCCAGATATCCGAAGAACGCGACGGCCGCGAGCCCGAAGAGTTCAGGGTGCGAGCGCAACAGCACCAGCGAGCCGACCGGATTCGCCCGCTTCCACGAGAAGGCCATCCGCTTGTCACGCCCCAGGGATTCAGGCAACACAAAGAACCCATAGCAGGCGTTCACCAGGCTGAGCGCCGCTGCGCCCCAAAACGGGAGCCGCGGATCGATCGAACCGAGCCAGCCGCCTATGGCAGGACCGAGTATGAAGCCGAGGCCGAACACCATGCCGATCTTGCCGAAGGCCGCGGCTCGGTGTTCCGGAGGCGTCACGTCGGCAATGTACGCACCGGCCGTGCTGAAGCTGGATGAGGCAAGGCCGGAGATGGCGCGACCCAGGAACAGCCAGGCGACGGTCGGCGCCAGCGCCATGACGATATAGTCGAGTCCCAATCCCAGGTTGGACAGCAGCACGATCGGCCGCCGGCCGAACCGGTCGGACAGAGCTCCCTGAATCGGCGAGCCAAAGAACTGCATGACCGCCCAGGCCGTGCCCATCAGCCCATAGATCATGGCCGCCTGGGCCGTATCGCCGGAGAGAAACTCCTCAACGAGTTTCGGCAGCACGGGAATGATGATGCCGAAAGACAGCATGTCGAGCAGAACCGTGATGAGAATGAACAGCACCGCGGCTCGCCGCGGGGTGGAGGCAGTAGGTCGGTCGTTCATAGCCGACGCATCCTATCAGGCCCACACCTCAGCCTGTCGAGATAAAACGATCTCAGGCTCCGCATCGAAAAGAATGTGCGAGCGAGTTCAGATGGATAATAGTCTCACGGCGGGATGTTCGGCCCGGTGACATGAATAGATAGACGTCAACCCATCAAAATGGCGAAATACAATCATTTAAGGAGGTGGGATAGGCAGAAACTAATAAATGTGCACCACCATATATATGCTTGGTCCGAGCTTTCCCTTATGCCTGCTTGCTTCTCCCGTTTAAAATCAATCGCAGGCTGTTCAGAATGTCCAACTTTCTCACCCTCCCAACCCCGGCGCGCCAAGACGCGCCGTTCCGCGGGCAAGGCCGCAGCAATCCGACCTAACAGGCTGCTCAAAAAGGTCATCCAACGAGGCCGCAGGCGAGTCACAACCGGAGGAGGTACCCACCGCACTTCGTGGGGCCGTTCGCCCATTCAATGGATCTTGGCGAACGGGAAAACCCCTCCAGTGCTTCCGACCTCCGAGGGACTCCTCTTCAACGTTGAGGATTGTGACGAACCGAGAACGAAGTTGGGGACCTTTTTGAGCAGCCTGCTAGTAGGAGATGACTCTGGGTGCTGAGAGCCGGTCAATAGAGTCCTGCCAGAATGTTGCCGGGTTGTTGTTAAAGATGCCGCTCGAATCCGGCGGCAGAATCGCCCATGCCCCCTGGAGCAATTCATATTGGAGTTGCCCCGGAGCCCACCGGGCAGATCCGGCAAAGGCACGGAAGGTTTCGGTTGGTTTGGCCTGCGTAATGATGCGTTCCAGAATCTTCGGTGTGTCCCCCATATAGACTCCATCAAAGATCAATCGTGAGCCTGCCGGAGGCTCCTTCAGTCGGAACAGCAGGAGAAGACGGTTTGGTTCGACCGGCCCACCGGCAAACAACCGGTGCGTGCTTCCTTTGAGTACAGTGAGATCGGGCAATGCCTCGGACAAAAGTACTTTCGTCGAGCGATTCAGCACGAGCCCGAGGGTTCCTGCCTGCCCGTGCTCCACGATCAGTACGACGGAGTGACGGAAATGCGGATCTTTCAGTGATGGGCTGGACACTAAGAACGCGCCATTCTCAACCGACGACGGCGTAAATTCATTGCTCGCGACAACGGGCACAACATGCAGAACGGTCAAGATTCCTGCGAGAAGAAATCTCGCAATGGCTCTCCCTACGCCAGTGAGACCTGGCGCGCTCACATACTCAGATGTGGAGACAGAAAATCGAGACATACAACTCTTCAGTCGGTTGTAGTGGGAAGTTCTCAAAAGGCTACGACTCGCGAGCAGCGGGTGTCAACTCAGTGAGATCGCGGGTGGTGGGTCAGTGTGAAATCTGTTCAAGCGATGTCCTGTTCACGCAGA
>DATNCR010000216.1:0-3654 GCA_035607135.1 Nitrospiraceae bacterium | reverse complement strand
AGCTGCTTGGCGCCTCCGCGGATATTCTGTATGGAGTCGTAGGCGTCGTTCACGCGCAACCTGGCCGAGGTAGCCGGCGTCAGCTGCATCAAGCCGACCGCCCCTTTGTGAGAGACGGCATGTTGACGAAAATCGGATTCGGTCTTGATGACAGCGCGCAGCAACGCAGGATCAAGACGATATTTCTTGGCGTACCAGTTAATGGCCCGATGGATTTCCTGCTTGGAATACTGAGGGTGGGCACCATCGTAGTCTGGTCTCGTTGGCGTAGGGGCAGCGGCAATCAACAAACACGGCAGAACCAGCACACAAGCCGTGCGCAACAGGCGTGAACAGAGCAGTCCGCTCTTTGTGTGGTTGGCCATGGTGTATGACTACATCCCCGTGCACAAGACAACCTTCATAGAGGCCTCAAAGGTCTCAAGATCCGTGCCGAGAGGAGTCTCTGCTAACGTGCGGATGGCATAGGGAAAACAACCACTATGCCGCATGACGTACTGTGGCGTGATGTGCACACAGTGGACGTTTGAGAACTGTCGGCTTTACCAGGAATGAAGGCGAAGTCTGCTCGGAAATTTTTGTGAGAGAATCAGAAACCGTTGAACGGGATTGTGTGGAGGTTAAGTAAGAACTCTTTTGGCACAGCGAAACTCCGTTGGCTACATATCTGGGACAGCAGAGCGAGATAGGCGAGATTGACGGGAAAGGTGAGACACTCTGAAGTATGGCTTGCGCGTCGCGCCTGTCGTACTAGACACACCCGTCGCGCGTTTGGGATGGCAGGAACATCCTGTTAAAGTAGATCGCCGATCAGCTTCACCGCCTCTTCTGGCGACGTCACGGCATGGACAAGATGCGGTGCGAGATTCTTGAACAAACCCACCCCCGCCTTATTGGCTCCCAACAGAATCACGGTCTTCTTTGCCTTCAGCGCCAATGCCACTTCTGAAACCGTTCCGGTACCGCCAAGCCCACAAGCCACAATCACGTCACTGGACATCACGTTCACATTGTTGCGAGCCTGACCCAGGTCCGTCACGATCGCCACGTCCACATATCGAGACACCTGGGCTTTCCTATCCGGCAGAACTCCGATCGTCAAGCTGCCGGGCACAGATTTCGCCCCCTCGCTGGCCGCATCCATCACACCGCTCGCACGCCCTCCCGTTAATACAACCCATCCTTGACGTGCGATAAGTTCTCCCAAGCTTTTGGCGTCTGCCAGCTCTTGAATACCGGCCTTGGCCGGACCCATGACACCTATCACCGGTTTTCTGGTCGATTGTCGGATCGGACGTTTCACAGACCGCACCTCCAGGGACAATGGCATTGGCACAGGTTGCTAGGATCAGAAATATACACCGAGGGCGGGGGGCTTGTCGCGCGACTCCTGCGAAGTATCCAAACGAGAGGAGAGGACGCCCGCTTAGGTTAGTGGTTTCCCCATAACTCTTCCAACCGCTTGGCGCGACCGCAACTGGATTGGTAGAACTTGTAGCGAACAGGGTTCTTCTTGTAGAAGTCCTGGTGGTACTCCTCGGCAGGATAGAACTGCGAGGCCATCACTATCTGGGTGACAATCGGCGCTTTGAATCGTTTCGATTGCTCGATGGCCAGTTTGGATGCATCCGAAAGCCGTTTCTCTTCGTCGGTCTGAAAGAAAATAGCGGTGCGATACTCGTTGCCGTAATCGCAGAACTGTGCATTCGGTGTGGTCGGATCGATATTGTGCCAAAAGGCATCCAGTAACTTCTGGTAGCTCACTTTGCTTGGGTCATAGACCACTTCGACCGATTCCGCGTGCCCCGTTCGTCCAGCGGACACCTCTTCATAGCTCGGATTGGCGACCGTACCTCCCATAAAACCCGATGTCACAGACAGCACCCCCTCAACCTTCTCGAAGGCGAGTTCCATGCTCCAGAAACAGCCCCCTGCGAAGTAGGCCTTACCGGGATTCTCGGCCGCTACAGTCTGGCTGGTCGATTGGACGCTTAAAGCTCCGATGAGGAACATGGCCATAGTAAGAATTGATGGAGCCATTCGTCTTCTCATAAAAGGGGCCTCCTCACTGATTTGGTCGAATCGCCAGTGGAACCTTTCACCTATTCTACGGGCTTGGTTTGGATTCGGATGTTCCGTAGGATCGAGAGCCATGTGGACCGTTGCCCCTTCCCTCCTATGGTTTCTCTTTGTCGCCATGGTCGTACGCCAGCTCCTGAGCCTCTCCCAGACGCAAGACCTCTCGTACGACATTACGGGCCGACTCCACTTCAAAGACAGCCACCTGCCTTTCGACACTTCCGGCATCCTCCTCGAAAAGGGCCAGCTCTCCGGCGTACCCTCTCACTAGTCCGTCACATCCGAGACGCAGCCGGAATGAAGTCGGCGTGGGCCCAGGCCTTCTTGAAGCGATCCTCGGCCTCAGCCGCCTGATCGTCCTTTTGTTGGGCCCGGAGGCTCTGGATCAATCCGATCAGCGCCCACCCATTTTCCGGATGCTGCAGAAGGTCCGCATGGTAGACCGCTTCTGCTTCGGCCGGGCGATCTGCCAGCAAGAACACCGCCCCCAGATGATGCCGCACGGACAACGGCCAGAGCGGCGGCTCCGAGAATGGGAGTGCCTCTTCCATTTTGATCGCTTCCTCAAGTAGCCGGATTGCATCATTATAGTGCTGGCGGTGCGCAGCAAGCTCTCCCGCCAGAACCCGCTCTGCGATTTTGAGAAGCGCCCGATCGGTCCTTTCTTCCATCGTGCGATCCCGGCGGATCTGCTTCGTAAGGCCGGCAAGGACGACATGTTCACCCTCAGCACCGGGGAGCCGTCCGGTCGCAACAAGGGCGAGCCCGCGCCCCAGCCGCCACATCCCTTCTATCAATCGCAATCCTTTGGGCGGCGGAAGTTCCTTGAGTAACTCCTCCCACCGGCCGAACCGGATCATCGAGAAAGTCGGTGTCGCGAGGTATCGTTCCTTCCAGCGATCTTTGCTGGCTTCCTCCGTTGTGATCGTCGCCGTCAAGTCGCGCGCAGCTTTCATGGCTTCGACATTACGTCCCTCCATCGCCAAGGAGGCCCAGAGGAAATGGAGATTGTGCGTATAATACCCGTTTGCATACCTGCCGGTTTGGTTTCGACCTGCCAGGTATTGTTGATCGATGTCGGCTGCCTGTTGATTCCGTTCCACCGCTTCATGGTACTTCCCCAGCCGCATGTAAATGTGGGCAGGCATATGGACAAGATGACCGGCCCCCGGCATCAAGGCAGGTAGCCGCTCAGCACAGGGTAAGGCCCGTTCCGGCTGCAATGACGCCTCGACCGCGTGTAGGTAGTAGTGGCAGGCCCCTGGGTGTTCGGGGTTCTGTGCGAGCACGGATTCGAGCGTGGTGACGATCTCGTCGGTGCCGGGCTGTGGTCGTCCATCCGGCTTCCACAAGTCCCAGGGCCGCAGATCCATCAGCGCTTCTGCAAACAGCGTGGCCGCATCGGCATCTTCGGGAAACCGCTGCGCCACCAGGCGCATGGCCTTCGCATAGGCTTCATCGAGTCCTTTGCGCTTGGTCGGCTTCTTGCTCATATACCGCGTGACCAACGCGTCGATGTAGGCTTGCTCCTCGGGAGTGGCACGATCTGCCAGCCTTCGGGCCTTTTGGACCATC